>NZ_JBRREG010000008.1:0-69060 GCF_056760155.1 Stenotrophomonas sp. STEN022 | reverse complement strand
AAAACAACACACAGAAACCACAAAGGCCGACGCAATGCGTGGGCCTTTCTTTGCTTCTCATCCCAGCAAAACGCTGGAATCAGGCGCTGGTACGGCTCTGGCCACGGCCACCACCACGACGCTGACCACCACCCGGGTGCGCATCACGACGCTGCTGGCCATTGCCGGCATTACGCTGGCCACCCGGCTTCTGCGGCTGGCCGCCACGGCCGCCGCGCGGTGCATCGCCGGTCGGGCGGCGTGCGGCATGGCCGCCATTGCCGCGGCGTGGTGCCTTGTGGCCGCCCGGATGCTCCGCCTTGCCCGGTGCGCTGTTGCCCCAACGAATCGGGGTGTGCGGCTCAAAGCCCGGCACGTCACGGATGTCCATGTCGCGGTCGAGCAGACGCACGATCTGGCGCAGCAGCTTGGCTTCGTCCTGGGCAACCAGCGAGACAGCCTCACCGGTCGAACCGTTGCGGCCGGTACGGCCGATACGGTGCACGTAGTCTTCCGGCACCATCGGCAGGTCGTAGTTGATGACCTTCGGCAGCTCGTTGATGTCGATGCCGCGGGCAGCGATATCGGTGGCCACCAGCACGGTCACGCGGCCGGCCTTGAAGTCAGCCAGTGCGCGCAGGCGCTGGCCCTGGCTCTTGTTGCCGTGGATTGCCGCGGTCTTGATGCCGGACTTCTCCAGGAAATCCGCCAGCTTGTCGCAGCCGTGCTTGGTGCGGCCGAACACCAGCGTCTGCACGCGGGAATCCTTGGCCAGCAGGTGCAGCAGCAGTTCACGCTTGCGCGCGCCATCCACCGGGTGCACGCGGTGGGTGATGGTCTCGGCGACGGTGTTCTTCGGCGTGACCTGGATCTGCTCCGGGTTGTGCATGAACTCCAGCGCCAGCTGCTTGATGCTGTCTTCGAAGGTGGCCGAGAACAGCAGGGTCTGGCGGTTCTGGCGCGGCAGCTTGGCCAGGATGCGCTTGATCGAGGGCAGGAAGCCCATGTCGAGCATGCGGTCGGCTTCGTCCAGCACCAAGATCTCGACGCCGGACAGGTCGACGCTGCGACGCTCCAGGTGGTCGATCAGGCGGCCCGGGCAGGCGACCAGCAGGTCGACGCCACGGCGCAGCATGTCCAGCTGGTTGCCCATGCCGACGCCGCCGTAGATGCAGGCGCTGGGGATGCGCAGGTACTTGCTGTAGCCACGCAGGCTGTCATGTACCTGGGTGGCGAGTTCGCGGGTCGGTGCCAGCACCAGGGCGCGCGGACGGCGCGGGCCATTGCCCACGCTCTGCGGCGAGGTGGCCAGGTGCTGCAGCAGCGGCAGGCCGAAGGCGGCGGTCTTGCCGGTACCGGTCTGGGCGCCGGCCAGCAGGTCGCGACCGTCCAGCGCAAGCGGAATGGCCTGCTGCTGGATCGGGGTCGGGTTTTCGTAGCCCTGCTCGGCGAGCGCGCGCAGCAGGAAGGGCGCAAGGCCCAGGTTTTCAAACGACATGGAGTACTCCGAAACTTGAAGAACGCGCGCCCGCAGGGGCTTGCGTTGCTGATCACTGAAGACCAGCTGATCTCGGAGCGTTCCCGTAAACCGCGCTGCAAGATCTGGGATGCAACCAACGCGGTGCGCTGGCTGGAATGCGTGACGATAGGCGTCGGAGTGGGGGCGGGCGGGCGGATGGGCCAGATGGCCGCTGATCCTGCACCGCCGGCGATCCCTGAGGGAAACGGACGGCCGCTGGCAGACCGCGCTAGTCTAAGGGATTGTTTCGGCTGGCACAAAAACGCCCGTTCAGCATTCGACGGGTGAGGCTGGTGGTAGCTGGCTTATTCATTACAATTGAAACTTATTTCTCCGCAGACTGGACACTCCCATGAAGCTTGGTTCCCTGAAGGAAGGCGGCCGCGACGGCACCCTGATCGTGGTTTCGCGTGACCTGACCCGTGCGGTGCGGGCCGCTGGCATTGCCGCCACCCTGCAGCAGGCGTTGGAAGACTGGTCGAATCTGGCGCCGCGGCTGAACGCGTTGTCCGAGCAGCTCAATGCCGGCGCCGTGGAAGGCGAGTTTGCCGTGGACATGCAGGCGCTGGCCGCGCCGTTGCCGCGCGCCTATGAATTCGTCGATGGCAGCGCCTACTTGCCGCACGTGGCACGGGTGCGCAGGGCGCGTGGTGCCGAAGTGCCGGAAAGCTTCTACACCGATCCGCTGATGTACCAGGCCACCAGCGCCGGTTTCTATGGCCCGCGCGATTCGGTGAAGGTGATCAGCGAGGACTACGGCATCGATCTGGAAGCCGAGATCGTGGTCATCACCGACGACGTGCCGATGGCGGTGACGCCAGAGCAGGCTGCTGGTCACATCCAACTGGTCGGTCTGGTCAATGACGTCAGCCTGCGCAACCTGATCCCGGGCGAACTGGCCAAGGGCTTTGGCTTCCTGCAGTCCAAACCGCGCTCGGCGCTGAGCCCGGTGTTCGTGACCCCGGACGAACTGGGCGCTGCCTGGCAGGACAGCAAGCTACACCTGCCGCTGGTGACCCACATCAATGGCAAGTGGTTCGGCGCGCCGGAAGCCGGCGTGGACATGCAATTCAACTTCGCCCAGCTGGTAGCGCACGCAGCCAAGACCCGGCCGCTGTCGGCTGGTGCGATTGTCGGCTCGGGCACCATCGCCAACGAAGACACCGCACTGGGTGCCTCCTGCTTTGCCGAACAGCGCACCGTCGAAACCCTGCGCGATGGCAAGCCGTCGACGCCGTTCATGAGTTTTGGTGATGTGGTGCACATTGAGATGCTGGACCGTGACGGCGTCAGCATTTTTGGTGCGATTGAACAGCGCATCGAGCAGGCTTCGCGTCCCTGATAGAACAGTTCGCGCGTTGGCTGTGCTGGTGGTGAAGGAATCCTCACCGCCAGCCGCTATTGTGGTGGCAGGTGATGGGGGAATCTGACATGGAAGCAGGGCTGACGCTCTACAGTTATTGGCGCTCGAGTGCCGCTTATCGCGTGCGTATCGGCTTGAACCTGAAGGGCCTGGAGTACGCGCTCACACCGGTACATCTGGTGCGTGATGGCGGCCAGCAGCATGCGCCGGATTACGCCGCATTGAACCCGCAGGAGCTGGTGCCGACGCTGCGTCATGGCGAGCGCGTACTGACCCAGTCGCTGGCCATTCTTGAGTACCTGGACGAGGTTTTTCCCGAGCCTGCCCTGTTGCCGGCCGATGCCGGTGGCCGTGCGCGTGTGCGTGCATTGGCGCAGCAGGTCGCCTGCGACATCCACCCCTTGAACAATCTGCGGGTGATGCAGTTCTTCGACCGCGAATGGAACGTGCCGCAGCCCGAGCGCGACGAGTGGACGCTGCACTGGATGCGCACCGGCTTTGCCGCGTTGGAGAAGATGCTGGCAGGTTCGTTCGACACCGGCCGCTATTGCCACGGCGCAGAGCCTGGCCTGGCCGATTGCTGCCTGGTGCCGCAGCTGTACAACGCCCGTCGTTTCCACCTGGACCTGACGCCGTATCCGACCCTGCAGCGGATTGAAGAAGCCTGCCTGGCGCTGCCGGCATTTGATGCGGCCCGCCCGGAAAACCAGATCGACGCGGTTTAAGCCCGGCTGGATGGTTGTGGGAGCGGTGTCAGCCGCGAAGCTGACAATCCATCTGAAGCAGCAGATCACCCAATGCGTGACGGAGCAGCAGCCCGGATTCATCAGTAGCTTCGCGGCTGATGCCGCTCCGACAAAAGCCACAGCAGTCAGGCTTGGCTCATGGCTGCAGCAGCACAAACAAAAAGCCCCGCAATGCGGGGCTTTCTGTTGCACGAACCACCAACTCAGAACCCGTGCGTGA
The DNA here is from genome assembly GCF_056760155.1 of Stenotrophomonas sp. STEN022. Classification (NCBI taxonomy): domain Bacteria; kingdom Pseudomonadati; phylum Pseudomonadota; class Gammaproteobacteria; order Lysobacterales; family Lysobacteraceae; genus Stenotrophomonas; species Stenotrophomonas sp. STEN022. The sequence goes on along the minus strand of NZ_JBRREG010000008.1, from coordinate 65,233 downwards.
TCGCCGCAGGTGCCGACACCGCGAAATCCGCATACGGGTCATGCTCGCCGCTGCCACCTTCGGAGAGGCGGAACTTCAGCGCCAGGCCATCGCGCGAGTCGGCGGCGCGCAGCGCTTCCTCCTGCTCGATGATGCCGTCCTTGGCCATCCGGAACAGGCACTGGTCGAAGCTCTGCATGCCTTCTTCCAGCGACTCTTCCATTGCCTGCTTGATGGTGTGGACTTCGCCACGGCGCAGCAGGTCGCGGATCATCGGCGTGTTGAGCAGTACTTCCGTGGCCGGGCGGCGACGGCCGTCCTTGCCCTTGACCAGGCGCTGTGACACTACCGCGCGCAGGTTCAGCGACAAGTTCATCAAGACGTTCTTGTGCGCACTTTCCGGGAAGAAGTTGAGGATGCGCTCGATGGTCTGGTCGGCGTTGTTGGAGTGCAGCGTGGCCAGGCACAGGTGCCCGGTTTCGGCGAAGGCGATGGCTGCCTCCATGGTTTCGGCGTCGAGGATCTCGCCGATCAGGATCACGTCCGGCGCCTCACGCATCGCGTTCTTCAGCGCGTTGTGGAAGGCATGGGTATCCAGACCGACTTCGCGCTGGTTGACGATGGACTGCTTGTGCTTGTGCAGGAACTCGATCGGGTCCTCGATGGTGAGGATGTGCCCGGTCGAGGTGCTGTTGCGGTGGTCGATCATCGAGGCCAGCGAGGTCGACTTGCCCGAGCCGGTCGAACCGACCACCAGTACCAGCCCACGCGGGGTCATGATCACGTCCTTCAGCACCTGCGGGAGGTTGAGCTCCTCGATGCTGGGGATACGGCTCTTGATCGCACGGATCACCATACCCACTTCGCCGCGCTGCTTGAACACGTTGACGCGGAAACGCCCGGCGTCGGCCAGGGCGATGGCCATGTTCAGTTCCAGATCGCGCTCGAACTGCGGCACCTGGCCTTCATCCATCAGCGAGTAGGCGATTTTCTTGACCATGCCGGGGGGCAGGCCGGTATTGCCCAGCGGGTACAACTTGCCTTCAATCTTGATGTAAACCGGCGCTCCGGTAGTCAAAAACATGTCCGAAGCGTTCTTTTCGGTCATCAGCTTCAAGAAATAGCCGATATCCATGCGAAATTTTCCCCAACAAACGGCGGCGTGCCGTTGCAAGCACGCCTCTGGCTTGACCACAATGGCCGCGCTCAGTCACCCAAGCCACGGCTCCCCAATGAAATCTAGCTTCGCACAATTGAGACGATTCCTGTGTGCTACCGCCTGCACATTCGTGCTATGCGGCAGCGCGCTGGCGCAGGATCCAGGCGCAATGGAATTGCTTGCCGCACAACAGGCAGTGGAAAAGGCCGATCGCGCCGACGCTGACCAGTACGCGCCGGACACGATGGCGATGGCCCGCCAGCAGTTGGGCCAGGCCCAGCAAGCCGCAAGCGACCGCCGCCTGCGCAAGCAGGCGCCAATCCTGGCGCTGCGCGCTGCCGCCGATGCCGATCTGGCGCGTGCGCAGAGTGAGGAGGCCGTCGCACAAGCCCAGTTAGCCCAGCGCAAGGCCGAGGTTGCACAGCTGCAACGCCAGTTGGCGACAGGGGAGGGACGCTGATGCGGATCAGGAATCTGGTGGTTGCAGGTCTGTTGGCCGTGCCCTTGCTGGCACTGGCGGCGGAAGATCCGGCGGTGGCGGCCTTGAACCAGCGTCTGTTGGTGCTGCAGGCCGACATGGCCACGGCCGATGTGGCCTCGTTCGAGAAGCTGCAGGCACAGCAGGCGATTGCGGCCTTGGCCAAGGCCAAGCGCAAGGAACTGGACGATGCCCGTTATCTGGCCGAGCGCCGCGTCGCGATTGCCGAGGCGGCCAGCCGCGCGGCGTTGGCGCGACGTGAGGTGGGCGAGTTGGAGCGCACCCGCAGTGAATTGCTGATCGAGGCCAGTCGTCGTGATGCAGCCCGTGCCCGTCAGGAAGCGGAGCAATTGCGGGTGCAGACCCAGATCCAGGCCGAGGAGGCCGAGCGTCTGCGCCTTGCCGCTGAAGCCGAGACGCTGGCCCGTCAGGATGCGGAAACCGCGCTTACCAGCGTTGCCGGCCGTCAACAGCAGCGTTTGAGCGCGGCCCAGCAGAACGCGGCCAAGCTGGCCCGCGAAGAGGCTGAGCTGGTCTCCGGGCAGAAGTTGCCGGCGTCCAGGTTCGACGGTCGCGGTGAGGTTTACACCTTCAGCGGCGATGCGTTCGCAGCAGGTCAGGCGGCGCTGTCCGGCGGTGCCCGCAACCAGGCCAAGGCGCTGGCCGAGTACCTGAACATCGGCAAGAAGGGCAGGGTCACCATCGAAGCCTATGACAGTGCCAATGGCGTTGGCCAGCGGCGTGCGCAGGCGCTCAAGGACGCGCTGGTTGCAGGTGGCGTTGCGGCCAGCCGGATCCAGGTGACGGGCAAGAAAGCAGCCTCCACCCGGGCCCGTTCAGCCGAAGTCATTATCGCGCCGTGACAAATTTAAATGGCTGAAGTTGTTAGGTTTTTGTCATTCCTGCAGGACTGAATGCGGCGTGGTTTGAATATTCAGTAAACGTTTCCGTATAGCCCTTGCCGGAACCTTTTTGCAGGCGTAGGGTCAATTGTCCGGGCGGCACTTTCGTCGTCCGGACAACGGAGGGCCGAGCCGGTGCAAGCGTGGCGCGAACCAGTAACCGATAGCTCCTGGCAGGTTGGCCGGAGGACGGTTGGTGGTGCCACGGTGAGCGGCTTGGCTTTCCAATCCTGCAACGCCCCGTGCCGCCAGGCCGGGGCGTTCTTGTTTCTGCATGAAGGAGGTAGTCATGTTCGAAGGGCAGCCGCAGAGTGAAATCGACGCATTGGCCAAGGCCAACCCGGAGTTCAAGCAGCTCTACCAACAGCACAAGAAGCTGAACAAGAAATGCATGGACGCGGAGCTGGGTGTACTCCCGATTGATGGGGTCACCTTGGGACAGATGAAACGGGAAAAACTGCTGGCCAAGCAGAAGCTCCTGCGGATTTACGAAAACAGCATCAACTGAACCTTCCCCACGCTAGACCGTTTATGTCGCGGACGGTGGCGGCCTCCTCGTCGGCCGTCATTGTCCGCGTCACTTGGCAGCGTGGTTTCCGTGCCTGAAGGTGTGGTTACCTGACTTTCGTGCACAACCAACGGATAATCATCGGTCCGGCCGCTGCGCGGCGCGATCTGAATCAAACCGATGCCCATCCATTCCTCCATCCTCGAACTCATTGGCAATACGCCCATCATCAAGGCCCAGCGGCTGGATGCAGGCGTGTGTGAGCTGTACCTCAAGATGGAGAGCGCCAACCCGGGTGGATCGATCAAGGACCGTATCGGCCTGTCGATGATCGAGGCCGCCGAGAAGCGCGGTGATCTCAAGCCGGGTGCGACGCTGGTGGAGGGCACGGCTGGTAACACCGGTCTGGGCCTGGCGCTGGTGGCGCAGCAGAAGGGTTACAAGCTGATCCTCGTGGTTCCGGACAAGATGAGCCGGGAGAAGATCTTCAACCTCAAAGCCATGGGCGCCGAAGTGGTGCTGACCCGTTCGGACGTGGCCAAGGGCCATCCGGAGTACTACCAGGACCTGGCCAAGACCGTCGCTGACCGTACCCCGGGCGCCTACTTCATCAACCAGTTCGGCAACCCGGATAACCCGGCCGCGCATGAATTCGGCACCGGCCCGGAGATCATCGAACAGATGGGCGGTGACCTGGACGCCATCGTGTTCGGCTGCGGCAGCTCCGGCACCATGACCGGCCTGTCGCGCGCCTTTGCCAAGCTTTCGCCCAAGACCGAACTGGTGTTGGCCGACCCGGTCGGTTCGATCTTGGCTGAATACATCAACGACGGCACGCTGAACGAAAAGTCCGGCAGCTGGCTGGTGGAAGGCATCGGTGAGGATTTCCTGCCGGATATCGCCGATTTCAGCCGGGTCAAGAAGGCCTACGCCATCAGCGACGCTGAGAGTTTCCACACCGCGCGTGAGCTGCTGGGCAAGGAGGGCATCCTCGGTGGCTCGTCCACCGGCACCCTGCTGGCCGCCGCACTGAAGTACTGCCACGAGCAGACCACGCCGAAGAAGGTGCTGGTGCTGGTGCCGGATACCGGCAACAAGTACCTGTCCAAGATGTATAACGACTACTGGATGCTGGACAACGGTTTCCTGGAACGCCCGCAGTTCGGTGACCTGCGCGACCTGATCCTGCGCCCGTACAGCCAGCGCGACACCGTGGTGGTGGGCCCGAAGGACCTGCTGACCACCGCCTATCAGCGCATGAAGCTGTACGACGTGTCGCAGCTGCCGGTGATGGATGGCAGTCAACTGGTCGGCATCATCGACGAAAGCGACGTGCTGCTGCACGTTTACGGCGATGAGGCGCGTTTCCGTGACCCGGTGTCGGTGGCCATGGTCAGCAAGCTGGACCGCTTGGACGTCAAGTCTCCGATCGAAGCCCTGTTGCCGGTGTTTGACCGCGGCCAGGTGGCGATCATCACCGATGGTGACGCATTCCTTGGTTTGATCACCCGTATCGATCTGCTGAACTACCTGCGTCGCCGGGTTCAGTAATTCCCGGCACGGCCCCTCATAATGGGGGGCTACGGTAGATTCAGACACCACTGATAGAATTTCGCCCCTTTAGCTGGAAGCCCTCATGACGGATCAGCATTCACGCAGCCAGGACGGCGAGCGCAGCCTGTCGCTTGCCACCTTGGCCATCCACGGCGGGCAGTCGCCTGACCCCAGCACCGGCGCAGTAATGCCGCCGATCTACGCGACCTCAACCTATGCACAGTCCAGCCCGGGCGAGCATCAGGGTTTTGAGTACTCGCGCACGCACAACCCGACCCGCTTCGCTTACGAGCGCTGTGTGGCGTCGCTGGAAGGCGGTACGCGTGGTTTCGCCTTCGCCTCGGGCATGGCGGCCAGCTCCACCGTGATCGAACTGTTGGATGCCGGCAGCCACGTAGTGGCGATGGACGACATCTATGGCGGCAGCTTCCGCCTGTTCGAGCGCGTGCGCCGCCGCACCGCTGCACTGGATTTCAGCTTCGTCGACCTGACTGATCTGGCTGCGTTTGAAGCTTCGATCACGCCGAAGACCCGGATGCTGTGGATCGAAACCCCGACCAACCCGATGTTGAAGATCGTCGACATCGCCGCGGTGGCCGCCATTGCCAAGCGTCATGGCCTGATCGTGGTTGTGGACAATACCTTCGCCTCGCCAATGCTGCAGCGTCCGCTGGAGCTGGGTGCGGACCTCGTGCTGCATTCGGCTACCAAGTACCTCAACGGCCACTCCGACATGGTCGGCGGCATGGTGGTGGTCGGTGACAATGCCGACCTCGCCGAGCAGATGGCCTTCCTGCAGAACTCCATCGGTGGCGTGCAGGGCCCGTTTGACAGTTTCCTGGCCCTGCGTGGCCTGAAGACCCTGCCGCTACGCATGAAGGCGCATTGCGCCAATGCGATGGAACTGGCCAAGTGGCTGGAAACCCACCCAGCGGTGGAGAAAGTGATCTACCCGGGCCTGGCTTCACACCCGCAGCATGAGCTGGCGGGCAAGCAGATGGCCGGCTACGGCGGCATCGTCTCGATCGTGCTCAAGGGCGGATTCGAAGCAGCCAGGCGTTTCTGCGAGCGCACCGAGCTGTTCACCCTTGCTGAATCCCTCGGTGGCGTGGAGAGCCTGATCAACCATCCTGCAGTGATGACGCATGCCTCGATTCCAGTGGCGCGTCGCGAGCAGCTGGGTATCAGTGATGCGCTGGTGCGCTTGAGCGTGGGTGTTGAGGATGTGGGAGATCTGCGCGGGGATCTTGAGCGTGCCTTGAATGGAGGGGCCCACTAGCAATGGCGTTCCTCTCTCCATTTGGTAAGCACCGTTCGTTGACGTTCGAATTGACTCAGCGTGAGGTTCTGGGTCGATACCGTGGTGCCAGTTTCGGTCTTTTGTGGTCGTTGATCAGTCCATTCCTGATGCTGTTGGTTTATACCCTTGCTTTCGGCTATCTGATGAAGGGGCGGTGGCCAGGTAGCACGGGATCTACCGCAGATTTCGCCCTGATATTGTTCGCCGGTTTGACTGTGCACGGATTCTTTGCCGAATGCTTCACTCGGGCCCCACAGTTGATCATTGCCAATACCGGTTACGTGAAGCGGGTGGTGTTTCCTCTGGATATCCTTGTGTGGAGCATGACCTTCTCGGGGTTGTTCCATCTCATTATGAACATGGTGGTATTGCTGATCATGTTCTTTTGTATCAAGGGCAGCATTTACCCTACCGCTTTGCTGTTGCCGGTCGTGTTGCTGCCGCTGGTGATATTCACCGCGGGTGTAGGCTGGATTGTTTCCGCACTGGGTGTTTATCTGCGTGACATCGGGCAGATTGCCGGAGTGGTCGCCACGGCGATGTTGTTCCTGTCATCGGCGATTATCCCGGTGGAAACCGTGCCCGAAAGCTACCGAATCATTTTTGAGCTAAATCCGTTGACTTTCATTATCAATCAGGTGCGCGAAGTTGTTATTTGGGGGCGCTATCCGGATTGGACGGGGTTGGGTTTCTATACCCTTATCGCCTGCACGGTGGCCATTTGTGGACACCGCTTCTTCAAGAAGTTGCGCATGGGGTTTGCAGATGTCCTCTGATACCTGCCATGGCGATGTGGTGATCGAGGTCAGTGGGGTGGGAAAGGCCTACCACATGTACGAAAAGCCGGCGCACCGTCTGTGGCAGGCGCTGGTTGGCAAGCGCAAGTCCTTCTACAAGGACTTCTGGGCGCTGCAGGACGTGAGTTTCTCGATCCGCCGCGGACAGACGGTTGGCATAGTTGGGCGCAACGGCTCGGGTAAGTCGACACTGCTGCAGATGATCGCAGGTACACTCAATCCGACCTCGGGGCGTATTGCTGTACATGGTCGTGTGGCTGCTTTGCTTGAATTGGGAAGTGGCTTCAACCCGGAATTCACCGGCCGCGAGAACGTCTACCTCAATGCAACCATCCTGGGCTTGACTCGCGATCAGATCGAGGCCCGACTGGAAAGCATTCTGGCGTTTGCCGACATCGGGCAGTTCATCGACCAGCCAGTGCGCAGCTACTCAAGCGGCATGTCGGTCAGGTTGGCATTCGCGGTGCTTGCGCACGTTGACGCGGACATACTCATCATTGATGAGGCACTCGCGGTGGGCGATGCTTTCTTTTCGCAGAAGTGCATGCGCTTCCTGCGCGATTTCCAGCAGCGTGGAACCTTGTTGTTCGTCAGCCATGACGCAGCCGCCGTGACCAACCTCTGCGAGAACGCGGTTTGGTTGGAAGGTGGCAGGATGCGCCTTGCCGGCACCTCTCAAGAGGTGATCGAGGCATACATGGCTGAGCAGCACATGGTGGGTCGGCGTGAGATCAGCGGTGAGGTTGTCGCGGTCAAGGAGCGGAAGCGCAAGCGGATAGACGATGTACCGGCTGATTTCCGTCAGGAACTGATGCGCCAGGCCGGTATCGTCAATCGGATGTCCGTTTTTGAGTTCGATCCGGACAACGTTGGCAAGGAGTTCGGTGCACAGGGCGCGCGTATTGTTGATGTCGAGCTGATTGATGACAATGAAGGTCGATTGGGCATCGTGGAGGGAGGGGAGCTCGTTCGGTTACGCATCCGCGTCGAAATTGTCCGGCCACTGGAAAGTTTGATCGTTGGCTTCTATGTGAAGGATCGTTTGGGACAACGTTTGTTCGGAGACAACTCCTACTTCGCTTACAAGAACGACCCTGTTGATGCTGAAAGCGGGGACATGTTACTGGCGGCATTTACCTTCCGCATGCCAGTCATGCCTTCCGGTTCATACATGGTAGATGCTGCAGTAGCGTCCGGAGATCAGCACGACCATACACAGCAACATTGGATTCACGATGCGCTTGAGTTTCGCGCGTTGGATGAAACCATGCGTTTCGGCCTGATCGGCTTGCCGATGTTGGCCATCGATATTTCAAAGGAATAGTGATGATCGAGTTCACTGGCGAACGGTTCGTTCCCACCGAACAGGGCGTTATAAGGCAAGAGCACCTGCATCGTTATGCTTGGTGCCAGCGCTTGGCGGCGGGAAAGGACGTGTTGGATATTGCCAGTGGCGAGGGCTATGGCAGTGCGATGCTCGCTGAGGGCGCTCGTTCAGTGGTTGGCGTCGATATCTCCTATGAGGCCGCTGCGCATGCGGCTTCGAAGTACAAGGGGGTAGATAACCTGCGATATGTGCAGGGGTCGGCGGCGGCTATACCCCTTGCCGATGACAGCGTCGATATCGTTGTGTCCTTCGAGACCATCGAACACCTGCTTGAGCAGGAGGAGATGATGGCGGAAATTCGGCGGGTGCTGCGCCCGGACGGGATCATGGTGATGTCGTCGCCGAACAAGGAGATTTATTCCGATCAGGCTGGTTATCACAACGATTTCCATGTCAAGGAACTCTATCTCGATGAGTTCTCCGAACTGGTGTCGCGTTACTTTCCAGCGTCGCGTATGAGTAGTCACCGCATGGCGGTCTGTTCAACCATCACTCCGTGCGAGTTGGATCCTTCCCAGAACTCCTATCAGGCATTGACTGATACAGGTAGCAAGGTGGAAGGACGGGTGGCCGATATCACCGATGCTGTCTATTTCGTCGTCGTGGCTGCAGCCGATGAAGCACTGCTGCCGTTCTTGCCGGCGTCGATGCTCTATGCAGAGTCGGAAGACTTGTTTGCGCACCATCGCGAGGTTGCGAAGTGGGCGCAGGCCCAGGATGCAGAGATTGGCTCTCTGCGTGAGCACGTGCGCCGCGAGCAGACAGAAGTGGTGCGCTTGCACGAGGTGGTCGGTAGTGAGCGCGGTGGCGTTGCCGCACTGCAAAATGCGCTGGCCCAGGTGCGAGATGATTACGCCGTGCTGTTCGGGGCAGGTGCTCTCAAGGATGAGGAGATCAAGTTGATGCGGGGGCGGCTCGAAGCAGCGGAGCAGAAAGAGAGCTTTTCCGCAGCGTTGATGGAAACTTCCGCCGTCGAGCTGGCTTCGTTGCAGGATCTGCTGCGTGAGGCGTTGGCTGAGAAGCATGCCGCGGCTGAGCGTATGGCAACGTTCGAGGCTCGTATCGAGGCCGCTGAAGCTCGCGAAGATACGCTCAAGCGCAGTCTTGAAGACAAGCAGGCCGAGCTGGCTGCGCTGGAGTTACGTTTGAATGCCGAGTTGGTATTACAGGGGGAGCGGAAGCAGGCGGAAATTGCTGCGCTCGAGGATCGTCGCAGAGTAGAGCTGGCTGAGCTCGACGCTCAAATGCAAAAGGAGCTTGTCAAACTTATGGATCGCAGCAAGGGTGAGCTGGCTGAACTCGGAGCGCAGAAGCAAATGGAGCTTGTCAAACTTATGGATCGCAGCAAGGTTGAGCTGGCTGAACTCGGAGCGCAGAAGCAAATGGAACTTGTCAAACTTGAGGGCCGTCACAAGGTTGAATTGGCTGAGCTTGAAGCCCAGAAGCAGATGGAGCTCGTCATGCTTGAAGATCGCCGCAAAATAGAGCTGGCAGAACTTGAAGCACAGAAGCACATGGAGCTTGCCACGCTTGGGAATCGCCACAAGGTCGACTTGGCAGAGCTCGACAGGCTGAAGAAAGTTGAGCTGGGAGCGTTGGATGCGCTCCTCCGAGGTGAGTTGATTGCTGCTGAAGAACGTTTGCAGAGTGAAAAAAAGACGTTTGATGAGCAACTTCAGGCTGCGCTGGTAGATGGACGCAACGCAAAGGAACAGTTCGCTCTGTTCGAAGAGCGCGCTCGTATCTCGCTCGAGCAGGAGCAAGGTCTGAAGCTCGCAATCGACGCGCTGAATGCCGATCTGACCCGCGAGCGCGACAATGCTCGGGTATTGGCCACGGCGATGACCGAGCTGTGGGAGGTTCGCAGGAAGATGCAGGAAGAGCAGGCACTGATCGCGGGCTTGACCGATGCAGGTCGTGCAGAGCTGCAGGAACATCAGAAAGAGATCGAGCGCCTGCGTGACAAGGCCGGCGCCGTGGTGCCGCATACCCAGCCCGATGAGGATGCCGCGAATCGCCATGACGTGGCACTCCTGCTTCATCATTACCGCGCCGAACTCGAGTCGCTGCAAGGCCTCAGTAATCGACTGCTGCAGTCGCGCTCATGGCGTATTACTCGGCCATTGCGTCTCTTGGGCCGAGTCTGGCGCGGGGAGTGGGGCAATGTGCTCCATTCGGTGCGTGCCTCCGGTGTGGCTCAGCATCCTTTGGCGAAGCCGTTCGTGCCCATGGCAAAACGTGTTCTCCTGCGTCGTCAGGAGGGCAGGGTTGAGCCACAAGAAGGCCTCGCCTTTGAGGAGGTGCAGGAAAATCCGGACGAAACATTGCGCCAAGTCCGGTTCCCCGTTGAAGACGCACCCGTGGTGACGATCGTCATTCCGACTTACGGGAACTACGAGCAGAGCTTGGCATGTGTCGCCTCGATTGCTCGGATCGGTGCTGATGTCACTTTCGAGGTGTTGGTGCTGGAAGATGCTTCCGGCGACAGCAATATTGGAAAGCTGGAGTCGATCCCAGGGCTGCGTTATCACCGTAATTCGATCAATCTTGGGTTCCTGCGTTCGTGTAATCAGGCGCTGACCCTGGCCAAGGGGCAGTTCATTTGCCTGTTGAACAACGATACAGAGGTAACTCGCGGTTGGTTGGATGCGCTGGTGCGGGTATTCAGTCTGCGCCCCGACGCTGGTCTGGTTGGCTCCAAGCTGATCTATCCGGATGGTCGTCTGCAGGAAGCTGGCGGTATTGTCTGGGCTGACGGAAGTGCTTGGAATTTCGGTCGCTTGGATGATCCTTCGAAACCGGCTTACAACTATCTGAAGGAGGCCGATTATGTGTCCGGAGCATCAATCATGATGCGTGCGGATGTGTTCCGTGAGATGGGGGGCTTTGATGATCACTATGCTCCTGCCTACTACGAAGATACGGACATGGCGTTCCGTGTGCGCGAGCGGGGGATGAAGGTTTACCTGCAGCCGGCTTCGGTGGTTGTCCACTACGAAGGTGTTTCAAGCGGTACGGACGAGTCTTCTGGCGTGAAGGCTTGGCAAGCGGTGAATCGCGTCAAGTTCCTTGCTCGCTGGGGCGATACGCTGCGCGCAACCCAGTTTGATAACGGCGACAAAGTATTCATGGCGCGTGATCGCTCGCGGCACCGCCGTCGAGTGCTCGTGGTTGATCATTATGTGCCGCAACCCGATCGTGATGCGGGTTCGCGAGCGACATGGCAGGTCTTGGAAATGCTGGTTCGACAGGGCTTTCAGGTTACGTTCTGGCCGGCCAACGCGTTTCACGATCTGGTCTATACCCCGCCGTTGCAGGAGCTGGGCGTTGAGGTGCTTTATGGATCAGAGTACGTCGGCCGTTTCGATTCGTGGATGGCCGAGCATGGTGCGAATCTCGACACCGTGGTGTTGAATCGTCCGCATATCTCGGTCGACCTGGTTTCGAGTGTACGGAATCATTCGAAAGCGACGTTGGTGTACTACGGTCATGACATTCATCACCTGCGCATGCAACAGCAGCTTTTGCTGCAGCCAGACCGTGAGCTGGAATTGGAGACCCGTCGCTTCCGCGTGTTCGAACACGCGCTGTGGGAACAGTCGGATGTCGTGCTTTATCCGTCGACGGACGAAACCACCCATGTACAGACTTGGCTCAAGTCCAATGCGCCGGATTCACGGACCTGCGCCCAGACAATTCCTTTGTACGCATACGACCGGATTCCGGACGAGGGCGTGCCGCCCGCTGCTGCCAGAAATGACATTCTGTTCGTTGCTGGCTTTGCCCATGCACCCAATGTCGACGCCGCCACATGGTTTGTCCAGGAGATACTGCCGCTAGTCAAGCAGCAGATACCTAGTGTGAAAGTGACTCTCGTGGGATCTAATCCGCGGCCTGAAGTGCTGGCTATGGCTTCATCGGATGTGACGGTTACAGGCTACGTAAGTGATGAGACGCTGGCCGGCTACTATCGTCGTTCACGCGTGTCGGTCGCTCCACTGCGATTTGGTGGCGGGGTGAAGGGGAAGGTGCTGGAAAGTCTGCGCTATGGCGTTCCGTGCGTAACCACCTCAATTGGCATGCAGGGTCTGGGAGATGCTGCAAAATTCATGCAGGCAGCCGACGAACCAGAAGCGCTAGCCGCGCACATCGTCAAACTGCTGCAGGATGACACTCATTGGCAAGCCGTATCTTTGGCCGAGCGTGAGTTCATTGATCGTTGTTATTCGCGCGATGCGCTCTGGAACGTGCTCGGCGCCGCTATCGGTGAGCGCTGATAAGGGGGCGTCGGCTTGGTGTGGTATATGAGGGACTATTTTGTGTGGAGCGGAATAGTCCCTGACGGAAGCCTCTCTTTCATTGGGGTGCGTACCAATTTGGCAGTATTTAAATCGCTTGGGATAATTTGTGGCAGTCGCCAGCGTTCCCCCTGACCATGGTCGTGACCTTCTATAATTTACTTGGAGCAACAAAGTGATCGACCCCGTCACACCCTCCCTCAGTACCGCAAGCACTTCCGTGCAACGGAATAAATCAGGCGGAATGATGGAACGGCTCGCCTGGATGAATGAGCCCATTACCATCGAAGAGGGGCTCCAGCGTCGCGCCGACAACTTTCTGTTGATACGGATCATAGCCGCATCCATGGTCATCTATGGCCACGCTGCTGCGATTGCACCGGCCGTAAATAATGAAGATTTCTTCATCTGGCTTGGTGTCGGTCACTACAGTGGTCACATAGCTGTGAACATCTTCTTTATGGTGAGTGGTTTCCTGGTGACGGGGAGCTTGATGAGGCAGCGCAATGTGTTGAACTTCTTCAAACTGCGTGCGTTGCGACTGGTGCCTGGATATCTGGTCAATCTGGTCCTGCTGGCTTTGGTGCTTGGCACGGCGATGACCACCTTGCCGATTGGCGAGTACCTACGCAGTCCACAGGTTTGGAGCTACATCACTCAAAATCTCCATTTCTCGTCGAACATGGTTTGGAATTTGCCGGGTGTTTTCGACGATGGGATGAAGTCTAGTGTGGTAAACGGCAGTCAGTGGACGTTGCCAGCTGAAGTTCGAATGTATGTGCTGCTGGGTATTGCCGGGTTGATCGGGCTGTTCCGTTCGGTGCGCGTTGCCACTTGGGCAACATTGATCGTCATTGCACTGGGCGCGTTCTTTCCGCAGTACCTGCCGCTTCATCAGGACTGGTTTCGTTTGGGCCTCTACTTCTCGATCGGCGTTTTGACATATCTGCATCGGGGAGATATCAAAATCAGCTATGTTTTCGTTCTCGGATTGGTTGGACTGGCTGTTCTTTGCCGGCAACTGCCAGCGTACGAGCTGACACTTGCCCTCGCGATCAGCGCTGTTGTTTTCGCGCTTGCCTATTTGACGCCACAGGTCCGATGGTTGGAACGCTATGGTGATCCGTCGTACGGTATCTATCTTTGGGGCTGGCCGTGTCAGCAGTTGGTGGCGCACTTTCTGCCGGGTGCCGGGTTGACTGTACACGTCCTCGTCTCTTTGCTCATGTCCGTTATCCTCGGCTACGCCTCTTGGCATTTGGTAGAAAAGCATGCTCTCAAATTCAAGTAATACACTTCCTGATACCATCGGCGGCAACGGTATCTTCAGTTTGAAGTCGCTGCCGCGATTCGTTGTTTCGGCTGTACTTGCCCTGGTCGTGTACGTGCTGGTTACTCGTGTCATCAACCCCGGGTTTTTTGACCCGTTGGTGCCGAACCACTCTGATACCTGGCGCTACTTCGCTTACTCAAAAAGCGACTTTTCGCTCGCCGATTTACAGGCGCCACGCCCACTGATGTTGATTGCACTGAAGTTGATGGGCATGCTCGACAGCTTCTCGTGGTTCGTCGCGTTTGTGCTGGCGCCGGCGGTGTTGTTACCTGTAGCGCTGCTGCGGAGCGCTGAGATTGTTCTTGAGCGGCGCGTCAGCTGGCTCCTGCAGGCTGCGTACTTTGCGCTGTGTTTCAGCTTGGCGTCTTTCTACGAGCTGCAGACGCTGGATTTCGGCGGTTGCATCGCGGGGCTGGTAGCATGTGCTGCATTGTTGGCGTTCCGTCGGCTTGCCCTGAGCCTGAAAGCGGACAAGGCAACGATTGGTAACTATGTTGTTCCGTTTTTGCTGGTATGGGTCAGCATGGAGTGCAAGCCTACATATGGCTTGGTGCTTGCGGCTGTACCGCTGTTTTTCTCGGCAATGGTCGGCTGGCGTCGTTCGTTGCTGCAGGCTGCAGGCGTTGTTGCCGTAGTGATGATGGTCTTGCTGAAGGACCGTTTGCTTGGAAGCCCGTTTGTTGGTGCTGATCCAAGCGCAAGTGCGGCAAGCTACCGTCTTGGTGGTGGCTTGGGTTTGATGCTCAATGCCCTTTGGTTCTACGTCAAGGCGATGTTGCCGATGTGGGCATGGCCACTTGTTTTGCTCGGTTTGTATGGTGCTGCCCGTGAGAAGGGTCTGTGGACGGCAGCAACGTTGCTTGTACTTGCGGTGCTCGCAGTAGCACCAATGATCGCTATTCCAAACAACCAGATGCCGATGTACTCGTGGTTTGGTGCTTCGTTGTTGCTGTTGCCTGTTGCCTTATTCACAGCAACGAGGCTGCAGCACCAATCGCGCCTGCTTAGTCTCGGGAAGAGTACGCTGTTCTGGATGTTGATGTTGGCGGCGATTGTCGCGATCGCGCGTTCGAAGCAGGACCTGCGCTTCTGGTACGGTTTCAACCAGAAAGCAAACGCTCAAACGCTGCAGGGCATTGACGCGTTGGCGAACCGCATGTTGCCTGGTCAGCGTATTTTGATTGCAGGTCCTCTTAATGCCCATTCTCCTTTCCGTAATGACGATTTCATCAACCTAAGGCTAGGCTATTCGGTCGATTGGACCATTGTGGTTCCGGAGCAGCACACCTCGCTGATGCCTTTCAGCGATTCGCGCAGGCATGTTGCATCACGCGATCTTGGCGAGATATCCACCTATGATGTGGTGGCGCTGTTCAATGAGTCTGGACGCCTTGTCCATGTTGGTTCTGGCGCAGAATTTGCCGATCTGACCAAGCCGGAATTGATCAATCAGCTGCTTTGCAGGCAGGGCGGGAAAGTGGATACGCTCAAAGAGGTCGCCTGCCTGACACCACTGAATGAAGACGCCGCGGCGCGGGCTGCGCAAGCGCCGCAAGCGGCTGCGGCAGTGACGTCAGAAGAGGGGGTGGTCGCGCCGCCGGGCGCGCAATAAGATAAGTGTAAGCAAACCCGGTGTTTAAAGCGCTGGGTTTGCTTGTTGGTGACTGCCGTGCAGATTCCGCTTGGTCGCTAGTGGTTCCGGTTAGTTCCTTGCGGCGAAGGTTGTTGGAACGAAGGGGGCTTGAAGTGTTGGCCACCTCGAAAGACTTTCGGCTCAGACGCAGCACTTGGTCGGACGATGGTCGCAGCAGTAGTGCTGTAGTAAAAGCAGCTGAATGATAATGCTCGCAGCGATGCGCAGTGAGCCCGCTGCACGCAGGTTCACCAGGAAACTGTGTTGCTAGCGTAGGCGAGATTTGTAAATCTCGTGACGGTCCCACAGATCTTGAGCCGCCCTACGGTAGAGAAATCGGCGTGTTTGGGGCTGTCAGAAATGCCTCGGCGAGCTGCGTTGGCGCGGCACGTCCCAAGGACGAACGCAGACCAAAATGATTGCAGTCGGTTCCTCAGTCGTCGATCTTCTGGCGGGCGTCGTCGAGGGATAGGAAACAGTGTGCGTTCGGACATTCATTACGAAATGAACTAGCGAGAGATTCGACGAGCGTGTTGTCGGTGGGTTTACCGGGGTAAGGAAAATTGATCGTAACGGCGTGATCGTAAGCCCCTTTATATGCAAGATACTGATGATCCAGGTCCGCTCTCTGCCTGAAACCGGTGCGAGGAACCACTCTCGTGCTGCAGGCATTCCGGCGTTTCGACAAGATATTCGCCGCACAGGCTCTGCCCCATGATAATGGCCAGGCGTTCGCGGTTGAAGTTGTCGGCCACGGTCAGCGAGCGGAAATGGCGTCCATCGAGGAGCGCATCGCTGACGAAATCCATGCTCCAGCTCTGGTTGGGTGCAGCGAGTACGGGTCGATCCAATCGATCCGCCGCGGCCCGGCGCTGCGGTGGTCGCTCGGAGGGAAGATTCTGCCCTGGCAGCTTGCACAGCTGATGTACGCGCTTGCGATTGATCGGCCAGTATTCGTGACGCAGCAGGATATGGATGCGTTGATAGCCATAGCGCACCCGCGTTTGGCCAGTTTTGTCGATGCGCCGGGTAAATGGCGCAGCCACAATTTTGCGCACCGGTTTGTACACCAGCCCAGAGCAGGTCTGGCGCATCACGATCACGCCGCAGGCTGATCCCGTAAGCATGCTGCAGAAAGCTGATGAGCGTATGTCGCCGCACCGGCCTCAGAACGCTTTTTGAATGACGTCCTGCAGCATCACCTTGTCCAGACTCGGATCCACAACCCGCTGCTTGAGCTTGCAGGCCTCCTTCTCGAGCTACTGTAGCCGGCGCAGCTAGGATGCACCCAAATCGCCGTACTTCTTCTTTCAGTTGTAGAACGTAGCCTCGGAAACTCCGATCTTCCGGCGCGTCGCGCCGATCGATATGCCGCTGTCGACCTGGCGCGGCGCAAACGCAATCTGCTATTCGGTGAACTTCGACTCCGTCATGGCAAAACCACCTCTCTGCCTTGGGGTCGGTCTCGGCGAATTTCTCTGCTTACGGATAGCTCAAAAAGCTGGAAGGTGATCAACCCAAACCCGCTACCACGGACGGGTTGAAATCAGTGGCAAGCGCAGCGCGGGAAATGTCTGTGGTGCACTTGGCGAGCTTTTTCGGGAAGCGAAGCCTTTACTGCCAAGCAATATTTTTTTAGACTTTTGCTTTGTTTGAGGCTGCGCTTTTTTGCGCAGACTCACTTGCGTTGCGTCCGGTCAGTACCAACTTTGTTAGCAGGTAAGTGAGCGGCAAAGTTGCACAAATGGAAATGAAGGGTGCAGCTCTGGGGTCTACGTTGAAGCGGGCGATCGAAATCTGAAGCACAAATGCGCCGACGCAGTAAGTGAAGAGGTAGACCAACGGGAACAATACGAGCTTTCGTAGGTTATGCGTTGTCTTGAATACGAACCGGGTGTTGACGAAATAGCTGAATATGATTCCGGCGGCGAAGCTTATTGCATATGCAGGCCGGTAGCTCATGATAAGAAGCAAGGCCCAATACAGGACGAAAGTCAGTCCTGTATTGAGTCCGCCTGCGATCAGGAATCGTATGATCGCCATTAAGTTCGGGCGTACGCTATTTGTCACTGTCTTTCGCAAGTTCAATGAATTCGTTGTAGTGACGGATATACTCGTCGGCATCGTACTCTTCTGATGCGAACACCAACAACACTGCATCGTTTGAATAGCGATACTGCGTGCCCCAGATCATGGGAGAAAGATGCAGGCCGACGCTTGGCGAATCCAAAGTGAACTCTTGGCGGCGAGTTCCGTCGTCTGCCAATACTCGCACGCTTCCTTTTATGCAGATGAGGAATTGGTGGCAGATCTTGTGCGCATGCTCTCCCCGAGTCTCCTGACTTGGTACATCGAAAACCAGGAAGTAGCGCTTGGGTTGAAAAGGGAGATCTTTGGAAAACTCGCCGACCGACAGTGCGCCACGCATATCATGGTAGCGTGGTAGGTTGTGCAGGTTGACGCCCCGTACGCTGGTTCCCCGGGGGGGGGGACTGTTCGGCTGCGTTGCTGGTGGTTGGGTTGCTGTCGGCATTGTCGGTGACGTAGCCAACGATGCGTGCGGGGTTGCCAACTACGATCGCATTCGGGGGAACGGAACGGGTAATGACAGCGCCTGCGCCAACCATCGCGCCGCTGCCAATGCGAACGCCCGGCAAGAGAGTTGCATTTGCACCGATTGACGCACCCGCTTCGACTACGGTTTCCGGAAATGCAGCAGGATACTTCTGGCTACGCGGAAAACGGTCGTTAGTGAACGTCGCATTTGGGCCGACGAAAACATCGTCCGCCAGACGTATGCCATCCCAAAGTTGGACGCCACATTTCACTGTCACCCTGTTGCCGACCACGACATCGTTCTCGATGAAAACACCGTCGCAGATATTGCAGTTCTCTCCGATAACAGCGCCCGGTAGCACATGAGCGAACGCCCAGATTCTGGTCCCTGCTCCGATCTGGGGGGACTCGCAAAGTGCGTTTGGATGACAGAAGAAGCTCATACGCTGCTTTCCTTGAAATGCTCTTGTGATTGA
The DNA here is from genome assembly GCF_056760155.1 of Stenotrophomonas sp. STEN022. Taxonomy (NCBI): domain Bacteria; kingdom Pseudomonadati; phylum Pseudomonadota; class Gammaproteobacteria; order Lysobacterales; family Lysobacteraceae; genus Stenotrophomonas; species Stenotrophomonas sp. STEN022. The sequence continues at coordinate 46,873 of NZ_JBRREG010000008.1, read as the reverse complement.
ACTATCGATAAGGGTCGAGCTTTGGTGTTCTCAAAGGTACGCCATGCATAAGCTCCGACAACGCCAAGCCCAAGTGAATTGAGGGCGCCAAAGAAGAGTATCGTGACCATCGTCCCGGCATAACCTGGTACCGGCACAAGGCCTGACATCTTGGCAGCCAGAATAAGCACGGACAGGGTCACTGCTGCTATCAACGCAATAGAGCCGATGCCCATCAGGATCCTGACAGGAAGGTCGGTAAAGGCAAATACGCTATCAGATAGATAGCGTAGTTTTTTCTTCAAGGTCCATGCGCTCTTACCATGCTCACGCCGTTGGCGCTGGTAGGGAACGAACGAGCGTCTGCCGCCGATCCAGAACAGTTGAGCCAGCAAGCTGGTATTGCTTTCCTTGAGCATCAGCAGGCGATCACGGGTGCCGCTCGTGACGGCGAAGATGTCCACGCCGCCCTTGGGAATGTCCGGCATGACGAAGCGTCGATACAAAGCCCAGAAGGCTGCTGAAGCAACCTTGGAGGCGCCGGGATCGGCTCGGGCTTCGCGGACCCCCATTGCAATATCGTATTTTCCGCCGGAAAGGGCTTCCAGGAACTTCAGCGCCAGTTCCGGTGGTTCTTGTAGATCTGCAGCCATGACTGCGATGACATCGCCCTTCGCATGTTCCAGTCCAACTCGGATGGCGGGGAACGCGCCAAAGTTGCGTGACAGAACGATCAGTTGCGAGATGAAACCAGCATCTGGGAGCATTTCCCGCAACCGTGCATAACTTTGATCGGGACTTCCGTCCACCACAAATACAGCTTCGAAGTCTCCAGCGACCTGCAGCTTGATCGAATGCAGTGCGGCCAACAGTTGGCTGATCGATCCCTCGTTGCCATAAACCGGGACAACGATGGAGAGCTTCGGCGTTAGAAGCTGTTGCATGCTGCTATGACCCGTTCGACTTCAATGTCGGATAGTTCAGGGAAGCAGGGGAGGGTGAGCACGGACATGGCGTCACTTTCCGTCACCGACAGGGACACCTGGTCAAACCTCCCGCCGTGGCATGGCTGTCGGTAGTCCGGGATTGGATAGTGGACGTCGGTCTGCACACCGGCCGCAGTCAAGTGCTGCTTGAGCAGTTCGCGCTCATCGGTGCGAATCACGTAGAGGTGGGCGACATAACTGGCACCGCTGCATTTGTGAGTGCGGATACGGGGGTTGGTAATTTCGTTGCAGTAGCGTGCAGCGATTTCTCGGCGTCGGCTATTCCAGGCATCCAGATGCGGCAGCATCAACGACAGCATGCTGGCTTGGATTTCGTCCAGGCGGCTGTTGCGACCACCCGGGAGGCCATTGGTATATTTTTGGGTCCAACCATACTGGCGGAGTTTACGAACGCGCTCTGCGAGATCGTCACGGTTGGTTGCGACAGCACCGCCGTCGCCCAAGGCGCCAAGGTTCTTGGTTGGATAGAAGCTGAAACTTGCGATATCGCCAAAGGAACCTGCAATACCGTCGTCATTGCGGGCACCATGCGACTGAGCGCAATCTTCAATCAATGCTGCGCCGTGTGCCTTGCAAAGTGCATGGATTTCTTTGATTCGGGCGAGTTGACCGTACAGGTGGGTCACGATGACCGCTTTCACCGGACGGGCGCTCAGCGTTGCGCTCAGGCTGTCTGGATCCATGGTGCCGTCTTCCGCGAGTACGTCCACGAAGACAGGGTCCGCTCTGCATGCCAGTACAGTGGAGGTGCCATACATGGCCGCATTCGCTACCACGGCAACGTTGTCGCCCGGCCCGATATCCAGTGCGCGCAGGGATAGTTCCAAAGCATCTGTGCCATTGGCAACGCCAATGCAGTGCGCCACGCCGCAGTAGGCCGCAAACACTTCCTCGAATGCACGAACCGATGGTCCGAGCACGAAATATCCGCTGCGGATAACTTCCGATGCGGCGACTGCGAGTGCATCCTGGAAAGGTTCGATATGTCGCAACAGCGAGTTTACAGGGATGGGCTCTAGCGTCATGGATTGGATTCTGCATGTTTCGAAGCGTGTGCAATGTCTGCACGACCGCTTCGTGGTAAAGGCGCGCTGACCGTTTCCAGATCAGCGCGATATTGGTGTGGGCAGCATTCTACTTGTCTATAGTGCCCCTCCCTCAAGTCAGCAGCGCGGACCGCCCACAACGGCTTCGGCGACCACTGCCTTGGTATCTTCCGACTTCAGCAAGAAGCGGGTGCCAGGACGAGCCCAGGGACCAGTCTTTGCGCTGTCGACGTTGCTCGAGGCAGCGAACAGTTTTTCGGTGCCATCAGTGTTTACATAAAGTTCCAGCTTCGTCGTTGCCGGCAGGTCCGGGAAGTTCCAGGTTACTGCGACCTCGCTAGCTGGCTCGCATTGTGCGAGCGACGACGGCTCAATGGAGAACTGCGCGGATGAAACCGAGGGAATCATGTCCACGGCAGCCGGCGGTGGTGTGGTCGCAGCGGCGGCGGCCTGCGGCGCGGTGGCGTCCGCTGCCGGCTGCGGTGCGGTTTCCGAACTGCAGGCGGCCAATGCCAGGCAGCATGCAATCGCGAGATAACGGGTACTGATCATATATCTTCCTAGAGTTATTGGGAGGTGGTGGTACTGAGGTGGATATAGCATCCGCGGCCAGAGGAGGGTGTTGAACTATCGTTCCCTGCCAAGATCAACGGTAAAAAGGCACCGCTTATTGCGGTGCCGATTATGGGGTTGCACGTATCCCGGTGGGGATGGTTTGTCATTGACGCGGTGACGCTGCAAAAATCAACAGGACGGACCGCTGACTGCGGCTTCGGCGACAACTGTGCCGTCCTGCGCGGACTTCAGGCGGAACTTTGTACCAGGACGACTCCACATGCCAGTGGTTGCCGTGCCGGTCGCGCCGCCTGCGGCGAACAGTTTTTCCTGTCCGTCATCGACTACCCACAATTGTAGGTCTTGGTTGCCGGCGAGATCCGTACCATCCCAGTCCACCGTGACGGCGCTGCCCTGTTCGCATGAGCTGAGCGCCGCTGGCTCAAGATGCAGGCGTTTACTGTTGCTGGTCTGAGCTGGTTCGGCCGGGGCTGTGGTAACTGGCGTAGGAGGTGGAACACCCTCGTGTTGACAGGCAGCAAGAGCAAATACGACCAAAATCGCTAGGATTGCTTGCTTCATTTCAATTCTCTGGTAACGCGAAATCTGCACCAATTACCCCTAGGTCGTTGCCCCAAGGGCGGGCGACCGTGTAATCCGTTAAGTTTAGAGCGCCGCTTCCAGTTGCGGCAGTACCTCAAACAAGTCACCGACAAGACCAATATCGGCGATCTCGAAGATTGGCGAGTCGGAGTCCTTGTTGATCGCGACAATCGTACCAGCATCCTTTATGCCGGTCAGGTGCTGGATGGCGCCTGAGATACCCACGGCGATATACAGCTCCGGGGCGATGATCTTGCCGGTCTGGCCGACCTGCATGTCGCTGGGCACATAGCCTGCGTCCACTGCGGCGCGCGAGGCACCCACGCCGGCACCGAGTTTGTCGGCCAACGCGTAGATCACCTTGAAGTTCTCTTCTGAACCGACACCACGGCCACCGGAGACAACGCGCTTGGCGCTCTGCAGGTCCGGACGGTCGCTCTTGCCGGCGGCCAGGCCGATGAAGCGGGTGTGGCCCGGCAGGGGGGCATCAACACTGATTGCTTCGACCGGGGCGCTGTTGCCCTTGGCCGCTTCCTGCCAGGAGGCGGCGCGGACGGTTGCCACGACCACCTGGTCAGCCGGAACGTCGACGGTGATGATGGCGTTGCCAGCGTAGATAGGGCGCTTGAAGGTATGGGGGCCTTCGACAGACATCAGGTCCGAGACCTGGTTGACGCCCAGCAGGGCGGCCACGGCCGGCATTAGGTCCTTGCCGGTGGTGGTCGAGGGGCCGAATACATGGCTGTAGCCGGCAGCGGCCTTGGCGATCTGCGGTGCCTGTACCTGTGCCAGCGCATGTTCATTGGCCGGGTTGGCGATGGTCAGCACCTTGCTCACGCCGGCGATCTGCGCGGCTTCGGCAGCGATGGCGGCCGGGTCGGCGGCCAGCACCAGCACGTGGATGTCGCCGCCCACGACGGTTGCTGCCGATACGGTCTTGGCCACTGCGCTGTTGAGCTTGCCGTCCAGGTGTTCGGCGATGACGAGAATCTTGGCCATTACAGCAACCCCTTCTGCTTGAGTGCGGCTACCAGTTCGGCAGCATCCTTCACCATCACACCCTTGCTGCGCTTGGCAGGTGCGGCGTAGTGGGTGGTCTTGAACGTATCGGCGGCCTCAACGCCCAGGTCGGCCAGCTGCAGGGTCTCCAGCGGCTTGGCCTTGGCCTTCATGATGTCCGGCAGCTTGATGAAGCGCGGCTCGTTCAGGCGCAGGTCGGTGGTGATCACCGCCGGCAGGTCGACTTCCAGCGTTTCCAGACCGGCATCGACCTCGCGGGTGACCGTGGCCTTGCCGTCGGCGATCTCCACCTTGGAGGCGAAGGTGGCCTGCGGACGTGCCCACAGCGTGGCCAGCATCTGGCCGGTCTGGTTGGCGTCGTCGTCGATGGCCTGCTTGCCCAAGACGACCAAGTCAGGCTGTTCCTTCTCGACCAGCTTGAGCAGGGTGCGGGCGGCGGTCAGTGGCTGGATGGCCTGGTCGGTGACCACGTGAATGGCGCGGTTGGCGCCCATGGCTAGGCCGTTGCGCAGGTGCGCCTGGGCATCGGCCGGGGCGATGGTGGCGACGACCACTTCCGTGGCGATGCCCTTGTCGCGCAGGCGCAGGGCTTCTTCCAGGGCGATTTCATCGAACGGGTTGGGCGAGAGCTTGACGCCATCGGTTACCACGCCGGAGCCATCCGGCTTGACTTGAATGCGGACGTTGTAGTCCACCACGCGCTTGTACGCGACGAGGATTTTCATGTGCTGCGGGGTCCTTCGGTTGCTGATGGGGGCAGTGCGGGCCGGGGCAAATTTTATCGATTCTAGCTTGGGTTGAAGGGCGCGTGCGAACGCATCCGAGTTGTTCTTGACTTCTTCCTTGAAATGTCCGGACAAAGTCTCAGGAAAAAGCTTCCATTGTCAATATTGCTGCCAATACCCGCTGGCGTTATATGCTTAGAGGAATTATTCGCTGCTTTGGCAGTTGTAGATCAGGAGAATCAACGCGTGACCACATGGCTTGTGACCGGCGGTGCCGGCTTTATCGGCGGCAATTTTGTATTGGAAGCTGTTGCAAAGGGCATCCGCATCATCAATCTGGATGCGTTGACCTATGCAGGCAACCTGAAGACGCTGGGTAGCCTGCAGGGAGACGCCAACCATCTGTTCGTACACGGCGATATCGGCGATCGTGAGCTGGTTGCAGGCCTGCTGGCTGAGCACCGCCCTGATGCGGTTCTGAACTTTGCTGCCGAAAGCCATGTTGACCGTTCGATCGACGGCCCGGGTGCCTTCATCCAGACCAACGTGGTAGGAACCCTCGGTCTGCTGGAAGCGGTGCGTGATTACTGGAAGGCGTTGCCGTCTGACAAGGCCGATGCGTTCCGCTTCCTGCATGTGTCCACCGACGAGGTCTACGGCACGCTCGGCGAGACGGGCAAGTTCACCGAGACCACGCCCTATGCCCCGAACTCACCGTACTCGGCTTCAAAGGCGGCTTCCGACCATCTGGTTCGTGCGTTCCATCACACTTATGGCCTGCCGGTACTGACCACGAATTGCTCGAACAACTACGGCCCGTACCACTTCCCGGAGAAGCTCATCCCGCTGGTGATCGCCAAGGCGTTGGCCGGTGAGGCGCTGCCTGTATATGGCGACGGCAAGCAGGTGCGCGATTGGCTGTTTGTCGCCGATCATTGCGAGGCAATTCGTACCGTGTTGGCCAAGGGCCGGGTAGGCGAAACCTATAACGTTGGCGGCAACTCCGAGAAGCAGAACATCGAGGTGGTGCAGGCGATCTGTGCACTGCTGGACGCGCGCCGCCCGCGCGCGGATGGCAAGCCGCGCACCGAACAGATCACCTATGTTGCCGATCGCCCCGGCCATGACCGCCGTTATGCAATCGATGCGTCCAAGCTCAAGGACGAACTGGGCTGGGAACCGAAGCACAGCTTCGAGCAGGGCATTGGTTTCACCGTGGACTGGTACCTGGATAACCAGCAATGGGTGAACGAAGTGTTGGACGGTAGCTATCGTCTGCAGCGCATTGGCACGGACGCCTGATATCGATCATCCAGTGCCTGCGCGGATGTGCGGGCCAATAAGGAAGCAACTATGACGCAACGTAAAGGCATCATTCTGGCCGGCGGCTCTGGTACGCGCCTGTATCCGATTACCAAGGGCGTCAGCAAGCAATTGCTGCCGGTCTATGACAAGCCAATGATCTATTACCCACTCAGCGTACTGATGCTGGCTGGCATCCGCGAAGTGCTGATCATCAATACGCCGCATGAACAAGCCTTGTTCCAGCAGCTGTTGGGCGATGGTTCGCAGTGGGGAATGGACATCCAGTACGCGGTGCAGCCAAGCCCGGATGGCTTGGCGCAGGCGTATTTGATTGGCCGCGATTTCGTTGGTGGGAAGCCGAGCTGTCTGGTATTGGGTGACAATATCTTCCACGGGACCGGTTTGCGCGAGGTGCTGAAGCGAGCGGATGCACGCGACAACGGGGCAACGGTGTTCGGCTACTGGGTAAATGACCCGGAGCGCTATGGCGTTGCCGAGTTCGACAAGGATGGCAAGGTCGTCGGGTTGGTTGAAAAGCCAGCTGAGCCGCGTTCCAACTATGCAGTAACAGGTTTGTACTTCTATGACGGGAACGCCAGTGACTATGCTGCTGCGTTGAAGCCTTCACCGCGCGGCGAATTGGAGATCACTGATCTCAATCAGGTGTACCTGGACGAAGGGAAGTTGCAGCTGGAGCCGCTGGGTCGTGGCTATGCTTGGCTGGATACTGGCACCCATCAGTCACTACTGGAGGCTTCCAACTTTATCGAGACCATCCAGACCCGTCAGGGCCTGCAGGTCTGCTGTCCCGAGGAAATTGCTTACGGGCAGGGGTGGATTACGGCTGAGCAGCTCTTGGCATTGGCTGGGCCGCTATCCAAGAATGGCTATGGACAGTACCTGCAGAAGCTTGTCCAGCGAGGAATTGTTCCGTGAAGGTGATTGAAACCGGCTTGCCTGGTTGTGTGGTCATCGAGCCAGCCGTTTTTGGTGACGAGCGCGGCTTTTTCTTCGAAACCTGGAACTCCGAACGTTTCAAGTCGCAGGGACTACCTAGCGAATTTGTGCAGAGCAATGTCTCTGCATCAAGCAAAGGCGTTCTGCGTGGCCTGCATTACCAGTGGCCCCGTCCGCAGGGAAAACTGGTCAGTGTTTTGGAAGGCGAAGTGTACGATGTGGCGGTAGACATCCGCCGCGGATCGCCGACCTTCGGCAAGTGGGAGGCGGTCATTCTGAGTGCGCAGAACCACCGTCAATTCTGGATCCCCGAAGGATTTGCGCATGGCTTTGCGGTGCTCTCCGAACGGGCGTTGTTTAGTTACTTGTGCACGGATATCTACGTAAAGGAAGCGGATGCAGGGATCCGATGGAACGATGCCGAAATCAGCGTGGACTGGCCAATCCGCGAGCCGATTTTGTCTGCTAAGGATGAGGGTGCGGCACTCCTGAAGGACATCGCTGAAGACCGCCTGCCGGTTTACATCCGATGACAGTGTTGGTTTTTGGCGGAAATGGACAGGTCGGGCAGGAACTGCTGCGTGCGCTGGCTCCTTTCAGCCGTGTTGTTGCCACTACACGTAGTGGCAGACTCGCTGATGGCAGCGCTTGCGAAGTTGCGAATTTCGACGCGCCTGATAGCCTGCCCGCGTTGCTGGATCGGCTACAGCCTTCGGCGGTGATCAACGCCGCTGCTTACACTGCAGTGGATAAAGCCGAACAGGAGCCAGAGGCCGCGTTTCGGGCCAATGCCGAAGCGCCTGCGGTGATCGCTGAATGGTGTGCGGCGAACGGCGTGCCGATGGTGCACTACTCCACAGACTACGTATTCAACGGCGAGGGTACGGCACCTTACGTCGAAGACGAAGTAACTGCACCACTGGGTGTCTATGGCACCAGCAAGCGCGATGGTGAAGATGCGGTTCGGGCTGCCGGTGGCCGTCATCTGATCTTTCGTACTGCTTGGGTGTATGCCGCGCATGGCGGCAACTTCCTGCGCACCATGCTGCGGGTAGGAGCTGATCGTGATGAACTGCGCGTGGTTGCAGATCAGGTGGGCACGCCAACGCCGGCAGCCCTGATTGCAGATGTCACTGCGCAGGCTTTGCATCATCCCGGGGGGGTGTCGGGTACCTGGCACCTGACTGCTTCCGGGCAAACCAGCTGGCATGGTTTCGCCGAGGCGATTTTTGCCGAAGCACTGGCTATGGGGGTGCTCGCCAGGGTGCCTAAAGTGCAGGCGATCTCCAGTGCGGAGTACCCAACACCGGCCAGACGTCCGGGTTGGTCGGTGCTGGACAACCGCAAGCTGCAGCATGACTTTGGTATTGTCCTGCCCGCTTGGCAAGAGGGTTTGCGCCACGTGATGGGTGAGATCGCAAAGACATGATTGGCCGTTGCGCGCCGTTTTGATGTAGCCCAACGCCGCCACGGAAAAAGAAAACCCCGGGGAGCCTGGGGTTTTCTTTGGGGTTGGAGATGGCCTCAGGTGCGTCCGTAGGTGTCCTCGAAGCGCACGATATCGTCTTCGCCCAGATAGCTGCCCGACTGCACTTCGATCAGTTCCAGCGGCAGCTTGCCGGGGTTGCGCAGGCGGTGGGTGACGCCCAGCGGGATATAGGTGCTCTGATTCTCAGTCAGCAGCAACACTTCATCGCCCCGGGTTACTTCTGCAGTACCACTGACCACGATCCAATGTTCGGCGCGGTGATGGTGCATCTGCAGGCTCAAGGTGCCGCCGGGTTTGACGGTGATGCGCTTGACCTGGAAGCGCGCGCCGTTGTCTATGGAGTCATAGGCGCCCCACGGGCGATAGACCTTGCGGTGCCAAGTGGCCTCGCTGCGACCATCGGCCTTCAGGCGTGCGACGACGTCCTTCACTTCTTGCATGCGATCAGATTTGCCGACCAGCAACGCGTCGTCGGTCTCGACAACGATCACATCGTCAAGCCCGACCATCGCGATCAGGCGCTCACCGTAGGCGAACGTGTCATGGCAATCGATGGCAATGACATCACCGCGATGGGCGTTTCCGTTTGCATCCTGCTCGGAGACATCGCGCAGTGCCGTCCAGGAGCCGACATCACTCCAGCCAGCGTCCAGTGGCACCACGGCCGCATCTGCTGTCTTCTCCATCACTGCATAGTCGATGGAATCCGATGGGCTGGTCTTGAAAGCTTCCGAATCCAAGCGAATGAAGTCGCTGTCGCGGCGCGCTTTTTCCCACGACGTGCGGCAGGCAGCGAGAATCTGTGGCTGCAAGCGCTCCAGCTCCTGCAGGTAGCGCGAGGCGCGAAACATGAACATGCCGCTGTTCCAGTAGTACTCGCCGGAGGCGACATAGTCCTGAGCTGTTGCCAGGTCGGGCTTTTCGACGAAGCGTTCGATTGCCCGCGTGCCTTGACCAGCGACGGCTTTGATATAGCCGTAGCCGGTTTCCGGTGCGGTTGGCTGGATGCCGAAAGTAACCAGTTTGCCCTGCTCAGCGACACTGGCGGCATCCATGATTGCGCGATGGAAATGTCCTATTTCTCGGATCAAATGGTCAGAAGGCAGGACCAACAGCAACGGATCGGTGCCGTCCCGGCAAGCCTCCAATGCAGCTGAAGCGATCGCTGGTGCAGTGTTGCGGCCAACCGGCTCCAGCAGGATGGCCGATGGTGTGGTTCCGGCTTGCTGCAGTTGCTCAGCGGCGATAAAACGATGTGCTTCGTTTGCCACAACGATTGGTGCCTGTGTAGCTACATCGGCTACGCGCAACCATGTGGATTGCAGCATGCTGTTTGCGTCTGCGAGTTGCAGAAATTGCTTGGGGTATGCCTCGCGCGACAAGGGCCACAGACGGGTGCCGGAGCCGCCGGAAAGGATGACGGGGAGAATATGAGTCATGTGGTTTCTCAGGCAGTGAGTAGGTCGGAGATTTCGGTGGTGCGCTCAGCCAGCAAAGTTGCGTCGCCCCTGGTCTCAACATTCAATCGCAGCAATGGCTCGGTGTTAGAGCTGCGCAGATTGAGCCGCCAGTTGCCAAAATCGGCACTGATGCCATCCGTGTGATCCAATATGGGCGATTGTGAGGCGAAGTGTGCCATTACCCGGGCGACGGCAGCTTTGGCGTCGGCAACTTTGAAGTTGATTTCGCCGCTGCATGGGAAGCGCGCCATGCGATCTTCCACCAACTCTGCAAGCGACAAGCCGCTGCAGGACACCTGTGCGGCAATCAACAGCCACGGGATCATTCCCGAATCGGCATAGGCGAATTCGCGGAAATAATGGTGCGCACTCATTTCGCCGCCGTAGACGGCGTTTTCAGCGCGCATCTTTTCCTTGATGAAGGCATGGCCGCTCTTGCACAGCACTGGCACGCCGCCAGCAGCTTCCACCATTTCGACAGTATTCCAGGTCAAACGCGGATCGTGAATGATCTTGCCGCCCGGATTGCGGGCGAGAATTGCCTGGGCCAACAGGCCTACCAGGTAATAGCCCTCGATGAAGCGGCCGTTGTGGTCGAAGAAGAAGCAGCGATCGAAGTCGCCATCCCAGGCAATGCCGAAGTCGGCACAGTGTTCGCGCACTGCGTTGGCTGTGATGTCGCGGTTCTCCGGCAACAGCGGGTTGGGGATGCCATTGGGGAAGCTGCCATCGGGTTCGTGGCAGATACGCACAAACTCCAGCGGCAGATGCGGTGCCAGCAGGTCTACGATGGCGCCGGCGCCGCCGTTGCCGGCGTTGACCACCAGCTTCAGGGGTTTGAGCTGGCTGGCATCGATGTAGCTGAGCAGGTGCTGGATGTAAGCCGTCTTGTCATGCTGAGCGGTCTGGCCGGCACGTGCAGGCTGCGGCTGTGACGCATCGGCGGCCACAGCATCGGAAATGCTGAACAAGCCGGTATCCGAGCTGATCGGGCGCGCTTGTTCGCGTACCAGCTTCATGCCGTTGTAGTCCATCGGGTTGTGGCTGGCGGTGACCATCACGCCGCCGGCTGCCTGCAGATGGCCGGTCTGGAAATAGACCTCCTCGGTGCCGCACAAGCCGATGTCGATCACGTCCCGGCCTTCCCCACGCAAGCCGGCGGCCAATGCGTTCTGCAACGCGGGGCTGGTCAGGCGCACGTCATGGCCCAACACCACCGGGCCAGCGCCGAGTTCGGCAGCCAAGGCCTTGCCGATCTTGCGCGCCATGTCTTCATTGAGCTCTTCAGGCACGCGGCCGCGGATGTCGTAGGCCTTGAACGCGGGAAGGGGCATGTATGCATCCTGCTGGGTGAAAGATTGCATAGTTTAGTCGGGTCCGCGCTTCTAGGCTGCCCGTGCGTTCGGCGGAAGTTCCGAAATGGGCAAGAAAAGCGCTGGCCGAAGGTCCAAGGGGGTTGCCCCTGCGGTATGGCTAGAATATAGACATCTTCAGCACTGTGAGTGTGATGCGATGAGCGATCTCTCCCCGACCCGGCAGCGTGGCAAGGTTTTTGCCAGCGCCGCCGAGGCCCTGGCCGGCATCGTGGCCGATGGGCAAACCCTTGCCGTAGGTGGCTTTGGCCTGTGTGGCATCCCTGAGGCACTGATTGCTGCGCTTCGCGACAGCGGGGTCAAGGGCTTGACCGCGATCTCCAACAACGCCGGTGTCGATGGCTTCGGCCTGGGCCAGCTGCTGGAAACCCGTCAGATCAAGAAAATGATTTCGTCTTATGTAGGCGAGAACAAGGAGTTCGAGCGCCAATACCTCGCAGGTGAACTGGAACTGGAGTTCAACCCACAGGGCACCCTGGCCGAGCGCTTGCGCGCTGGCGGTGCTGGCATCCCGGCGTTCTTCACCGCCACTGGCTACGGCACCATCGTCGCCGAAGGCAAGGAAACCCGCGAGATCGACGGCAAGCACTACGTGCTGGAGACCGCGCTCAAGGCTGACGTCTCGCTGGTCAAGGCGTGGAAGGCCGATGAAGCCGGCAACCTGCTGTTCCGCAAGACCGCGCGCAACTTCAATCCGGCCTGCGCCATGGCCGGCAAGGTCTGCGTGGTCGAAGTGGAAGAGATCGTGGCGGTGGGCGCCATCGACCCGGATCAGGTGCACCTGCCGGGCATCTATGTCGATCGCATCGTATTGAACGCAACGCCGGAAAAGCGCATCGAACAGCGCACCGTGCGTCAGGAGGGGAACTGAGATGGCCTGGACCCGTGACGAAATGGCACAGCGCGCCGCGCGCGAGCTGACCGATGGTGCCTATGTGAACCTCGGCATCGGCCTGCCGACCCTGGTGGCGAACCACATCCCCGACGGCGTGGATGTGTGGCTGCAGTCCGAAAACGGCCTGCTAGGCATTGGCCCGTTCCCGACCGAAGCTGAGGTAGATGCTGACCTGATCAATGCAGGCAAGCAGACCGTCACCGCGCGTGCCGGTGCCAGCTACTTCGGTAGCCATGATTCTTTCGCGATGATTCGCGGCGGCCACATCAATCTGGCCATCCTCGGCGCGATGCAGGTGACCGACAAGGGCGATCTGGCCAACTGGATGGTGCCGGGCAAGATGGTCAAGGGCATGGGCGGTGCGATGGATCTGGTTGCCGGCGTGCAGCGTGTGGTGGTGCTGATGGAACACACCGCCAAGAACGGCGAGCACAAGATACTGCCTGATTGCACCCTACCGCTGACCGGCGTGGGCGTGGTCGACCGCATCATCACCGATCTGGCGATCTTCGATGTCACCGCCGATGGCCTGGTGCTGATGGAAGCTGCACCGGGTGTCAGCGATGACGAGCTGAAGGAAAAGACCGGCGTGCCGTTCCGGCGTGCCTGAGTGAAAGGGCGGGGCAGTGTCATCGCCCTGCATCCTCATGATGCTTTTTTCTCACTCTTCGGTGCTGGCCGAAGTCCAGCACCTGCCGGCCTGGCTGCTGCCAGCGCTGGCTGATGCCTTGATGGATGCCATGCATGCGCAGGTGCCCTGGGAAATCCACCGCATCCGCATGTTCGGGCGCTGGCTGGATTTGCCGCGGCTGAGTTGCTGGATGGGCGATGCTGATGCGCATTACCGCTATTCGGGCGCGGATTTCCTTCCGCACCCTTGGGCGCCGGCTGTGCAGGAAGTGCGCGATCTGCTGCAGCAGACCTGTGATGCACGCTTCAACAGCGTGCTGCTCAACCGCTACCGCAATGGCCGCGATAGCATGGGCTGGCATAGCGATGATGAGCCTGAATTGGGGGCGACGCCGTTGATCGCCTCGCTGAGCCTTGGCGCGCCGCGGCGCTTTTTACTGCGGCGTCGGGATGATCCTGCGCAGAAGCTCGAATACCTGCTCGGTCACGGCGACTTGCTGCTGATGCGTGGGAACTGCCAGCGCGACTATCAGCATGCGCTGCCCAAGACCGCGCGGGTGTCGGGCGAACGCATCAATCTCACTTTCCGCCAGATCGCAGCTGTGCCGCGTCGCGTTGGCCGCTGAGCAGGGTCCAGCCGATCAGATCGGTGGTGGTCTTGTTCAACGCGGTTTCGAAGGCGGCAGCGACGCTGCTGATCTCGGCGCTGGCAGCCGGCTCGGCGACGACGAAGGTGCGTGCCGCAACCACGCGCTGGTCCAGACTGTGGATGAGTTTTGCGTTGAGTTCGATGGTGGCTGCCGGCAGTTCGCCGCCACGGTAGTCCGATTCGAAGCGGCGCAGGTCGGTGGTCAGCTTATAGTCGGAGCGGATGCCGGTGGCGATGCGCGCAACCGCATCGATCTTTCCCGAATCCTCGAAACCACGCAGCAAGGTGTCTTCCAGGATATCGGTGGCCGGTTGCGACCAGGTGGCGCCGCGGTAGACCTCCAGCTCGCCCGGCGTCGGCCGCACGCTGATGCGCGGGCTGTCGACCATGCGCGCGGCGCTGGGTTTGGCGATGGCCAGCTGCCAGCTGACCTGGGGCCATGCGGGATCGGCCTGCACCCGCACCTGCGGCGCATAGATGGTGGTGGACTGGCGGTCGCCGCCGGCCAGCGCCGAGCAGCCGGCCAAGGCCAGCAGGCAAGCCGGGGCGAGCAGCTTGATCAGGAAAGTGTGCTTCATTTGGGTTCGAACTCCTTCGGGGCGTCGCGGCCGAGCAGGTAGCGCGCCGGGTTGTTCTCCAGCCGGTCACTGACCCGGCGCAGGTCGCGGATCAGGCCGCGCAGTTCGGTCAGGGTCGGGCCGAGCTGGGCCAGGCCGTCATTGGCGAAACTGTTGATGGCCGCGCGATTCTCGCCAAGGATGGCGTCCGCATTGCCGGCCGCCGAATCGAGCTTGGCCAGGCTGGTATCCAGCTTGTCCATCGTCGCCGGCAGTTCCCGCAGCACGTTCTCGTCCAGGTTCTTGATGGCGCCGTTGGCCGAACCGAGGGTGACGTTGAGGTTGCGCGCTGCGTCGCGGGCTTCCACCAGCAAGGCCTGGGTGCCTTGGTCGCGGTCGGCCAGGCCGCCGCTGATGGTTTCCAGATGGGCCAGGGTGGCGGTGATCTTGCTGACGTTGTCGTCGCTGAGCAGTTCGTCCATGCGCTCGACCACGCGGTTGGCCACGTCGGTGATGTTCTGCAAGGCCGACGGCATGGTGGCGATGGTCGGCACCGGTTCCTTGCTCACCGCGGTAAGCGCGGCAGCCTGCGGGGTACCACCGCTGAGTTGGATGATCGATGGCCCGGTCAGGCTGGTGATGGCCAGCTTGGCGCGGGTATCGGTCTTGACCGGGGTGGTGGAGTTGAGCCGCAGCTTGGCCACTACCTTGCGCGGGTCATCCGGGGCCAGGGTCAGCTGGGTGATCGAGCCCACTGCGATGCCGTTGTATTGCACGGGACTGCCTACCGACAAGCCGGTCACCGCTTCGGTGAACACCACCTGGTATTCCTGCCAGGTGCGGTCGGAGGAGTATTTGGCCGCCCATAACCCGAAGGCGAGCAGGGCAACGCCGATGAGCAGGGTGAAGGCACCGATCAGGACGTAGTTGGCTTTGGTTTCCATATCAAGCGGGCTCGTGCTGGAGGCCGCGCGCGGCGCGGGCGCGGGGGCCGTGGAAGTACTCGCGTATCCACGGATGGTCGAGTTGTTCGATTTCTGGCAGTGGTGCGTTGGCGATGACCTTGTTGTCGGCCAGCACCGCGACGCGGTCACAGATGGCGTAGAGCGTGTCGAGATCGTGGGTGATCAGGAATACGGTCAGGCCCAGGGCTTCCTGCAGGGTCTTGATCAGGCGGTCGAACGCGGCCGCACCAATCGGGTCGAGGCCGGCGGTGGGTTCGTCCAGGAACAGCAAGGGCGGATCCAGAGCCAGCGCACGGGCAAGCCCGGCGCGTTTGCGCATGCCGCCGGAGAGCTGCGAGGGCAGTTTGTTGATGGCGTCGGCGGGCAGGCCGGCCAGCTTCACTTTCAACAAAGCCAGCTCGTAGTGCCAGCGCTCGCTGAGTTCTTGGTGGTGCTCCTTCAGTGGCACCTGCACGTTCTCGCCGACCGTCAGCGAGGAGAACAGGGCGCCGTCCTGGAACAGCACGCCGGTATTGCGTTCGATCCGCAGACGGTCGGCGGGGTTGCTTGAACGTGCGTCCACGCCCAGCACTTCGATCTGCCCGGCATCGGGCGTGCGCAGGCCGAGGATGGAGCGCATCAATACCGATTTGCCGGTGCCCGAACCGCCTACCACGCCGAGGATCTCGCCACGGCGTACGTCCAGATCCAGGCCGTCATGCACGGTCTGGCTGCCGAAGCGATTGACCAATCCGCGTACGCGGATTGCCAGGTTGGTGTCGTCGGTGTTGGCGTCTTCCATCGTGCCCATCGCCTCACCAGCCCATATGCATGAACCACAACGCAGCCAGCGCGTCGAGGATGATGACCAGCGAAATCGTCTGCACCACGCTGGATGTGGTGCGTTCACCAACGGATTGCGCCGTGCCTTCCACCTTCAGGCCTTCCAGGCAGCCGATCAGGGCGATGATCAGTGCGAATACCGGTGCCTTCGACAGCCCAACCAGCATGTGTCGCACCTCGATGGTGTCGTGCATGCGCGCCAGATACATCTGTGGCGGGATGCCCAGGTCGAAGGCGCCCACGGTAACGCCACCGGCCAGGCCGGCGATCATCGCCACGAAGGTCAGCAGCGGCAACATGATCAGCAGCGCGACCACGCGTGGCAGCACCAGCAGGTCGATAGGATCCAGGCCCAGGGTCTGGATGGCATCGATTTCTTCGCGCGCCTTCATCGCACCGATCTGTGCGGTGAAGGCGCTGGCGGTGCGGCCAGCCAATACGATGGCGGTGAGCAGCACCGCGAACTCGCGCAGGAAGGCAATCGAGACCAGCTCCACCACATAAATCTCGGCGCCGAAGTCGCGCAGGATGGTGGAGCCGAGGAAGGCGATCACCGCGCCCACCAGATACGACAGCAGCGCTACCAGCGGCACCGCGTTCAGGCCGACTTCTTCCATCTGGTTGACCGCTGCGGTGAGCCGGAAACGCCGTGGCTGGCGCACCAGTCGCGCCATCTTGGCCAGGTTTTCACCGAGGAAGTTGACCAATACCACCACGTTATCGGCGATGGCGTGCACCGAGCGCCCCAGCCGATCCAGGGCGGCCGCCACACCGAAGTCGCGTTGCGGCTTGGGCCGTTCATCGGCGACTTCCTCGATGGTGCAGACCAGCGCCTGATGGTCGGCGCGGAACTGCAGCGCATCATCCGGCAGCCCCAGCTTGTGCGCGTAGCGCAGCAACAGCAGTACCCCGGCCGAATCCAACCGGTCGATATTGCGCGCATCGATGCCGGTTACCGCTCCGGTCTGGGCATGCAGTACCTCGCTCGAGTGCAGCGCGGTGGCCAATGTCCAGTTGCCGGAAAGCCTGAGCAGGCCATCCGCATCGGGGGGAAGTACGCAGTGGGGTGGGGGAATGTCTTTCATGGTGACCATTGGCTACGGAGAATAACCTGCCAGCCCTTCAAGCCGGATGAGTATTTCCTCCGCTTCAGGTGATACTAGCGGCCATGTCTGCCGAAACCCTTGCCGCCGCCCCGGCCACTGCTTCCAATCGCGCTACCTATGCGCAACGTGTGGCCTTCGTTTCGGAGATGGCTGGGCGTCTTCACAGCTATGGCACAACCGCCCAGCGATTGGAGGCGGCGGTCGTGGCCTTGGCGCAGCAGCTGGATCTGGATTGCGAACCGTGGTCGAACCCAACCGGTCTGATCCTGAGTTTCAGCGACCCGACCCGCGCCATCGGCTCCAGTGACATCACCCGCGTGATCCGTCTGGGGCCGGGTGATACCAACCTGCACAAGCTGGCGATGGCCGACCAGATCGCCGATGCCGTGTCTGCCGGGCAGATGTCGATCGCGCAGGGGCATACCGCGCTGCGCCAGCTCGACAAGGACGGTGGCCTGCGCAGCAAGGTCCAATTGCTGGCCTCGTTCACCCTGGGCTCGGCCGGTGTGGCCGGTTTGTGGCGGCTGCCGTGGTTGGATATCGCCACCGCCGGTATTACCGGTCTGCTGATCGGCCTGATGCTGTTCTATACCGACCGCCGCGTCGCGACCCGCGAAGCCGGCGAAGCCTTGGCAGCGTTGCTGGCGGGTTTTGTGGCAGTGCTGGTGGCGAGCTTCATCGGGCCGCTGAACATGAACTCCACCATCATTGCCTCGCTGGTGGTACTGCTGCCCGGCATGGCGCTGACCAACTCGGTCAATGAACTGGCCAGCGGGCATTGGGTATCGGGCACGGCGCGTTTTGCCGGCGCGCTGACCACCATCATGAAGCTCACGGTGGGTGCGATGATCGCGGTGACCATCGCCAATTCCATCGGCCTGGAACCGATCATCCGCGCCTCGCGGCCGCAATCCAACTGGGTGGAATGGGGATCGGTGCTGGTGGCCTCGTTTGCCTTTGCCATGCTGTTCCGGGCCAGCAAACGTGACTACCTCTGGGTTATGGCTGCCTCGGTGGCCGGTTATGCGATTTCCCGCTATGGCGGGCAGCTGTGGGGCGCACCGGCCGGCATCTTTCTCGCTGCGATGGCGGTGACTGCCGCGGGCAATCTGTTTGGACGCATCGTGCAGCGCCCGGGCGCGATCATCCGCTTGCCCGGCATCATCATGCTGGTGCCCGGTAGCACCAGCCTGCGCGGGGTATTGAGCCTGATCCAGCAGCAGAATGTCAGCGCAGGTGAATCGGCGCTGCTGACTGTGGTCAATGTGGTGATGGCGCTGGTGGCAGGTCTTTTGTTCGGTAATCTGCTGGTGCCGGCGCGCAAGAATCTGTAACTGCTGTGTTTTCCAAAAAGCAATAAGAAAACGCCGGCAATCTGCCGGCGTTTTGTAATCCATATTCCAGAGTTATTACTTCTGGATCAGGAAATCTTCAACCTTGCGGCCTGCCTTGGTGTATTCGGCCAGCCAGCGCGGCTGCTTGCCACGGCCGGTCCAGGTTTCAGCGGCATTTGCCGGGTTACGGTACTTCGGCTCAACCTTCGGCAGCTTGCGGCCGGTCTTGGCGGCGCCCTTGCTGGCCTTGGCGCCACGCGGGGCCTTCACTGCAACGGCGGCGCCGGTGCCGAACAGCTCTTCGACGGTATAACCAGCCTTCTTTGCCGCAGCGGCAACCACGGCGCGGGCCTTGGCAATCGGCTGGCGCTTGGCTACAACGGTCTTGCGTTTCTGTGCGTCACGGATCAGAACGGCCAGTTCTTTGGCCGACAGCTGGGACAGATCGATACTCATCGAATAACTACTCCGGATAATGGGTTGGGGGTGTATGCCATTCCGTGGCAGCGCAACAAAGCATACCGGGCTGGCCGCGGTAATGACAGATTAATAGCGTTTTCGATGTTATCCGGAAATGAAAACGCCGGGACGATGTCCCGGCGTTATAAGCAATCAACGTCAGCCGATGATCTTGCTGATCACCGTGGCCTGGTCCAGATTCTCCGCTTCGCTGGCGCTGCGTGCACGGTATTCAACCGTGCCCGCAGCCAGGCCACGTTCGGATACCACAATGCGGTGCGGAATGCCGATCAGTTCCATGTCGGCAAACATCTGGCCCGGGCGTAGGCCGCGGTCATCCAGCGCGGCATCCACGCCGGCGGCCTGCAGTTCGGCCAGCAGTGCTTCGGCGGCTGCGGTCACCGTCGGGTCCTGCTTCGGGTTGATCATGCATACCACGGCTTGCCACGGTGCCATGCTGACCGGCCAGATAATGCCGGCGTCGTCGTGGTTCTGTTCGATGGCAGCAGCGACGATGCGCGACACGCCAATGCCGTAGCAGCCCATCGCCATCACCGCGGCCTTGCCGTTCTGATCCAGCACGGTGGCTTTCAGCGCCTGCGCATATTGGCGGCCCAGCTGGAATACGTGGCCAACTTCAATACCGCGGGTAATCTTCAGCTCGCCGCCGTCCTGCGCACGGTCACCGGCGACGACGTTGCGAATATCTGCGACTTCCGGCTCGGCCAGGTCGCGGCCCCAGTTGACGCCGGCAATATGCAGACCTTTCTCATTGGCACCGACCACAAAGTCAGCCATTGCCGCCACTTCGCGGTCAGCGACCACGCGGATCGCCTTGCGTGGATTCAAGGGGCCGAGGAAACCCGGCTCACTGCCCAGATAATCGGCAATCTCGGCCTCGCTGGCCATGCGGTAATCATTGAGGCCAGCTACCTTGGCCAGTTTGATCTCGTTGACTTCGTGGTCGCCGCGGACCAGGGCCAGCACGAACTCATTTTCTGTGGTCATAACCGCGATCGATTTGACCGTGCGCAGCAGGGCGATGCCCATCAGCGCGGCGACTTCTTCGCAGGTCTTCTGGGTGGGGGTATCGATCTTGCGCAGTTCTTCGCTGGCGGCGGCGCGCGCTGCCGGATCCGCGGCAATCGCCGCTTCCACATTGGCGGCGTAATCCGAGCCGGTGGAGAACACCAGCGCGTCTTCACCGGAATCAGCGATGACGTGGAATTCCTGCGAGGCGTCACCGCCGATCGCGCCGGAATCGGCCTGCACCGCGCGGAACTCCAAGCCCAGGCGGGTGAAGATGCGGGTGTAGGCAGCCTTCATGTTTTCGTATTCGGCGACCAGGCTGGCGTCGTCCAGATGGAAGGAATAGGCATCCTTCATCAGAAACTCGCGCGCGCGCATCACCCCGAAGCGCGGGCGGATTTCGTCACGGAACTTGGTCTGCACCTGGTAGAAATTGACCGGCAGCTGCTTGTAGCTGGACAGCTCCTGGCGCGCGAAGTCGGTAATGGCTTCCTCGGCGGTGGGGCTGTAGCAGTACTCCTGCTCCTTGCGGTCCTTGATTTTCAGCAGCTGGCCGCCGAATTTCTGCCAGCGACCAGTTTCTTCCCACAGCTCCTTGGGCTGGATGGTCGGCAACTGCAGTTCGACCGCACCGGCGCGGTTCATTTCCTCGCGGACGATGGTTTCCACCTTGCGCAACACCCGCAGGCCCAGTGGCGACCAGGTGTACAGGCCCGACGCCAGCTTGCGGATCATGCCCGCGCGCAGCATCAGCCGGTGGCTGACCAGCTCGGCGTCGGCGGGAGTTTCCTTGGTGGTATGCAGGTGGAAGCGGGAAAGACGCATGGCAGGGGGCTTCGCAAAACGGACGATCCCCTATTTTGCCAGCCTTGCAGCCCAGTGCGCACCGCCGCGAACGGGGTAGGGCGATCTGCGTGCGCCAGCTGTAGTGCCGAGCCATGCTCGGCAGGGGCCTTCCCCGCGCACGACCAACGCTGTGAAACCGGGAACCCCTGGTTGCCGGCCAACGCTGGCAATTGTGGGGCCATGAGTTTCGCGGCTTGCGCCGCTCCCACAACCGCACAAGCCAGCAGCTCTGAAGGCTTATTTCTTGGGCGCAGGCTTGCAATAGACCGCAGCTACCGCCTCGGCCAGCTGCTTCTGCGCGGCGCGCTGGGCGTCATCCAGCGGAGCGCCTGGCTTGCCATCGGCGCCAACACCATGACTGACCGGGCCACTGCCGTTCAGTAATTCCAGATTTTTGCGCGCACCCAGGCACTGTTCGGATTCTCCGGCTTCGGCCGCAGCCTCTGGTTCGGCGACAGATGCACCGCTGGCGGTGATGCGGCGGGTTTCGTACTGCTTGCCGGCCGGCGGCCGCTCCGAGTACTGGGTGACGCCATTGGCGTCCTTCCACTTGTACAGATTGGCGGCGCTGGCGGTGGCAGCGGTGCTGAGCAGGAGCAGGCAGCAGAGGCGTGGCAGGGTGAACATGACAACTCCAGGCACCGGAACAGGGCAGGCAGCGATTGCAGCACCCGGTGACGCGGCTGGCAAGTCGATTAAACTCCCCGGTATGGACGAATTGAGACCACCACCGCGTTCGCGCAGCATCTACCTGCTCCCGAACCTGTTTACCACCGCCGGCCTGTTTGCCGGGTTCTACGCGATCATTGCCGCCTCCAACGGGCAGTTCGTCAACGCCAGCGTCGCCGTGTTCGTGGCGGCGGTGATGGATGGGCTGGACGGCCGGGTCGCGCGTTTGACCGGCACCAGCAGCGAATTTGGCGTGCAGTACGACTCCCTGGCTGATCTGGTCAGTTTCGGCATGGCGCCGGCACTGGTGATGTACCACTGGGCCCTGTCCTCGCTGAAGTTCGATGGCGACGTGCTGGGCCGGGTCGGCTGGTCGGCGGCCTTCCTGTATGCGGCCTGCGCAGCGCTGCGCCTGGCCCGCTTCAATACCCAGGTGGGCACGGTCGACAAGCGCTGGTTTGTAGGCCTGGCCAGTCCGGCTGCGGCCGGTTTGATGATGTCCTTCGTCTGGGCCTTCGCCGATGGCGACTCGGCCTGGAGTGGCGAGGAGCTGCGCTATGTGGCCTTGGGCGTCACCATCGTGTCTGGTCTGCTGATGGTCAGCCGGATCCGTTTCTGGAGCTTCAAGGGCGGCAGCGAGAAGGGCCCGCGTTCTGAGCGCGTGCCGTTCGTGGTGCTGGCGCTGGTGCCGATCATCATCTCGATCGTGGTGCTGGACCCAGCGCGCACCTTGTTGGCGGTTGGCGTGATCTATGCGCTGTCCGGCCCGGTGATGTGGGCGCTGCAACGCTGGCGGCAGCCGGCCGGCAAGGTGCAGTGATCGGCTTCTCGCCCGAGCCGGTGTGGACCGCTGAGCAGCAGGCATGGCTGCAGGCGATGGGCTACACCGTTTATCTTGAAGGCGGCGCGCTGGATGCGCCGCCTGCCGTGGCTGCGCCAGCCTTTGACACCGCTACGGTAGCGGTGGAGTTGGCAGCGCAGCCGCAACCTGCGGTGGCCAAGTCGGTTGCTGTTGCCCCACCGCGTGAAATGGCCGCAAAGGCACCGCAGGCACCGAGCACCGCACCTGCGCCGGTATTTGCTGCAGCTACACCGGGTGGTGTTCGTCGCAGCGGCGGCTTGGGAATGCCCGACCGCCTGCAGATCGCCTTGTTGCGTGCTTCCGGCTGCAATCCCAATGAGCCGGAAACGCGGGCGCTGATGGACAGCTGGCCCTTGGCCCAGCTGCGTGCCGATCCGGCCGCCAAGCGTGCCCTGTGGCCGCAGCTGCGCAGCTTGCGGCGGAAAGCACGGCAATGACCGCGCTGGGGTCGGTCCTGCGTCCCATGCATGAGGGGGACCTGGATGCGGTGATGGAAGTGGAGCTGCGTGCCTACCCCTTCCCATGGACGCGCGGCATCTTCCAGGATTGCCTGCGTGCCGACTACCCATGCCGGGTGTTGGTGCAGGATGACGGCATTGCCGGCTACGCCGTGCTCAGCATTGCCGTCGATGAGGCGCACGTACTCAATGTATGTGTTGACCCGCTATGCCAATCACGCGGCTACGGCCGACGCTTGTTGCGCGAATTGGTGCGGGTTGCACGGCAGCGCGGCGCGTTGCGGGTGTTCCTGGAAGTACGGCCGTCCAATACCTCGGCCATCGCGCTGTACCACAGCGAAGGCTTCAACGAGATCGGCCGCCGTCCGCGTTACTACCCGACCGCGACCGGGCGCGAAGACGCGCTGGTGATGGCGATGGAGCTGGTGGACGACGACATCAGCGTGATGCCGCCGCTCTGAGCGCTGCGTTGGCTATGCCAGCCGCAACAGCACCACACCGGCGATGATCAGCGCTGCGGCGAGCAGACGCTTGCGGCTGATGTGCTCTTTCAGCAGCAGTGCCGAGATCAGCAACGCGAACAGGATCGAGGTTTCGCGCAGTGCCGCGATCACTGCAACCGGCGCGATGGTCATCGCCCATAGCGCGATCGCATACGATGCTGTGGTGCCGATACCGCCGACCAGTCCGCGCTGCCAGTTGCCGCGCAGATAGGCATTCAATTGCTGGCGGCGGGCGAACAAGGCCCAGATCGGCAATGGCAGGCCGGACAGCAGGAACAGCCATAGCGTGTAACTCAAGGCGTTGCCGGACAGGCGTGCACCTTGTGCATCGACCAGAGTGTAGGTGGCGATCACCACTGCGATGCATAGCGGCAGGTGGATGTTGCGAACGGTGCTGCTGCCGGCCATGCACAGGATGCCGGCGCTGATCAGGGCGATACCGCTCCAGGCGCTGGCAGACAGGTGCTCGTCGAACAACCAGGTGCCGGCAATGGCGACCAGCAAGGGCGCGCAGCCACGCATCAGCGGGTAGGAGAGGCTCATGTCGGCGCTGTGATAAGCGCGGGCGACCAGCACGTAGTAGCCGGTTTGAAGGATGGCCGAGGCGGCGAGCCAGGGCAGGCTGGTGGCGGCGGGGGCTGGCAGCCAAGGCAGGGCGATGGCAGCCAGGATCGCGGCCCAGCCGGTGACCAGGATCGTGGTCAGCAGCTTGTCGCCGCCAAGTTTGACGATGGCATTCCAACTGGCGTGGAGCAGGGCGGCGAACAGGACAGCGCAGAAGATGCCGAGGGACATTGGGTTCTGTCGTTGGGGTGCTGGGGGAGGGTGGCTGGGTTTGGTGGAGGAGGCGGACGTCCGGATGCTTAAAGCCAAAAAACCAAAAGCCAAAAGCCAAGAGCCAAGAGCCAAGAGTCAAAAGCCAAGAGTCAAAAGCCAAAAGCCAAAAGCCAGAGCGATTCCCGCGTGTGCGGGAATGACGGCACAACAGCAACAACAAGAACAATGGCAACAGCAACGGATAGACGGGCAATGCTTTGGCTGCAACAAGCTTCAGCAAATTCCATCTGGACTACGGAAGAAGCGGAGTCATCTCACAACGCAAAAGGCCCCCTGCAAAAGCAGCGGGGCTTAAATACGCTTCCCATCAGAACGGGTTAGAACTTGTAGTTCACACCGACCTGGTAGGTGCGACCCCATTCCACGGTTTCCAGCGGCCTGTCCTTGGTGCCGGCATAGGTTTCGTACTTGGAGTTGGTCAGGTTGCTGGCCTGCAGGAACAGGCTCAGGCCCTTGAACATCGTGCCGTCGCCGAAGCTGTAACCTAGTTGTGCATCCAGCACGTCCTCGCCCTTCACATAGCGCAGGGTACGGGCGCCGTTGAAGTTGCCGATCTCGCCGATGAAGTCTGAGCGCTTGCGCTGGTTCAAACGCACTTCAAAGCCGCTGTTCTCGTAGTAGGCGGTGAAGTTGTAAACGCGCTTGGACAGGCCAGGCAGCATGATCGGGCCGGTGCCAACGCTGGAGGTATTGGCCGGGTCGGGTTTGATCATGATGTCGCTGTCGTTGAAGCTGGCACTGGCCACCACGCCGAAGCCGCGCAGGGCATCGGTGAACAGGTCCAACGGCAACGAGGCGGTCAGCTCAGCGCCGCGCAGGCTGCCACCGGTGCCGTTGAACGGTGCGGTGTAGTAGCCGATCGACTGTGCCGGGACCTGCAGCTGGGCTGCATTGGTGCCTACCTTCAGCCACTCTGCCACCTGGTTGGTGAAATCGTAGCCATCACGCTTCTCGGTGTAGATGTAGCTCTTCAAGTCCTTGTAAAAGACCGCAGCGGCCACATAGGCCTTGTTGCCGAAGTACTTTTCCCAGGACAGGTCGGCGGCGTTGGCTACCCACGGATCCAGGGTCGGGTTGCCGCCGCTGGAGCCGGGCTTGCCGGTATTGGTGTCCATGCCGAACTCCATCGATGCGCGCAGTTCGTCGACGCGCGGACGCGCGACCTGGCGGGCGAGGGCGAAACGGATGGTGTTCTCGGCCGGCAGTTCGAAGGCCAGGTTCAAGCTCGGCAGGAAGTCCAGATACTTCTTGCCGGCGTTGATCGGAATGACCTGGCTGCCAACCGGCTGTGAACCATCCCAGTAATTGGAATGCGAAGACTGGTCGACATGCTGGGCCTGGATGCCGACGTTGCCGCGCACCGGGACCGAGCCGATCTGGGTGCTGATGTTGGCTCGCAGGAAGGTGGTGGTGATTTTCTCATCCACCGTCCACTGCTTCGGGATCAGGTAGCTCTCGGTGGTGGTCGGATTGAACGTCATGTAGCGACCAACCGCAGCAGGCACATTCCAGGCCGGGATGTAGCCCGCGCCGGCAAAGCCCAGGTTGACCGGCTTGTACTGCAGGTCGGCGGCGATGCTGGTGATGCCCTGTGCACCGAGGTTGATGTTGCCCTCGGCCTGGGTCTTGTTCTTGCTGCGGTCGGCGTAGTTCATGCCGACATCGAAGTCGGAGAACCAGGTGAAGCCTTCCGGTACCGGGAAGGTGGCAGCAAGCTTGAAGCCCTTCAGTTCATCGTCCACATGCGGCGTCTTGCCGTAGCCGGAACCGTAGATGGTGTTGGTCAGGTAGAGCTTGCTGAAGTCCGAATAGTCCCGGCTCGGGGTGAACTGCGGGAAGTTGCCGCCTGCGAAATTCAACTTCACCGAATCCAGCATCGGTGCCGGCAGCAGCTGCAGGTTGTTCTCCAGGTTCAGCTCGTCACGCTCGGCCTTGGACCAGCTGACGTCTGCCACCACGCGTACATCACCGAAGTTGAATTCGTTGTTCCAGCCAATGGCCTTGATGGTGTCTTCGCGGTTGTTGTACATGCCGCGGATCAACGGATAGACGTTGTGCGCCGTGCCGCTGACGAAGCTGCCGTTGCCGTTCACCACGACGTCGGTGACATCCAGGCGGATCTTGTTCGGATCGTTGGTGCCGTTGTAGTCGCCCAGATGGATTTCCATCTGGTTGGCGGTGTCGTGTTCCTTGGCCTTGGTATAGAAAGTATCCAGCGTGCTGGTCCAGCTGTTGTTCGGCCGGAACTGCAGGGTCGCCATCACGCCGTCGCGCTTGGAGTTACCGGTGCGGCGCAGGGCCTTGATGCCGTCGGAATAGAAGGTGCCGGCGGCAACGCCCGGGCGCCAGTTGTCGCCGATGGCCTGCCACGGCTCGTACAGGCCGACCTGGTTTTCCTGCTTGGACATTTCCGAATGGGAGATGCCGATGGCCAGGCCGATGGTGTTGTCGGCGAACTTGTCGACATAGCTGAAGTTGAGGCGGTTGCCGTACGGATCTTCACCGGCGGCTTCGCCCAGCGAGTTCTTCTGGTAGCGGCCGCTGACGGCGATGACACGCTCGTTGTAGCTGAGCGGGCGCACGGTCTGCATGTCCAGGGTGCCGGACAGGCCCTGGCCGACCAGGCCGGCGTCCGGGGTCTTGTACACGGTGACGCCGCTGATCAGCTCGGACGGGTACTGGTCGAACTCCACCGAGCGGTTGTCACCGGTGCTGACCATTTCGCGGCCGTTGAGCAGGGTGGTGGCGAAGTCGGGCGACAGGCCGCGCACGCTGATGGCCTGGGCGCGGCCGGCGACGCGCTGGGCGGCCAGGCCGGGCAGGCGGGCGATGGATTCGGCGATGCTGACGTCCGGCAGCTTGCCGATGTCTTCTGCCGAAATGGCTTCCACGATCGAGGACGAGTCGCGCTTTACCGAGATCGCGCTCTCGATGCCGCGGCGGATGCCGGTCACGGTGACGGTGTCCAGATCGGTTGCTTCTGCCTTCGGCTTTGCCTTGGCTTCGTCGTCCACGGTCTGTGCGTGCACGCCGGTGGCAGTCAATGTGATGGCTGAGGCTAGTGCAACGCTCAGCAGATTGCGCTTGGTGTTCAACATACTCCCCTCTCCCAGGTGATGTCGTTTGGTTGTCTTTTGTGCTCCCCCGTATTTTTTTGGGTGGGGGATGCATCGCTGTTTTTTGCTGCTTGCGACTGACTCGCATGGTAATCAGCAGGCAAGCCCGTGGTGCTGGGCTGCATACGTATTCAATGCGGCTTTGCGGAGGCAGATAGGTCTGAAAACGCTTTCGGCGACGGTTCTGCCTTCACGCCGTCATTCGGTAACGGCGCTGATCGCTCGGGTTCTGGCTCCTGCGTTTGTTCTTGCCGTCACTCCCGCCTGCGCAGGAATGACGGCACCAAGACAAAGCCCAACGCCTTCTCCAGGACGCCCGCGCTTACTCCACCGGCACAAACCGCACAGCGGCACCGCCACCAGCCGCCAGCTGCAGCTGGATCCGGTCACCACTGCCAACCTCGCGTGCCTCGCGAACAAACGCAAAGGGCGCAGTCTCCCAATTGGCACCGTCCCCATCGCGGTAGATCTCCGCGCGGTAACGCTTGCCTGGGGTGAGGAACGACAAACCCACATCCAGCGCCTGCGGCTTCTCGCTGCCAACGCTGCCGACAAACCATTCCTCGCTGCCACGCGCCTTGCGCGCAAACGTCACGTACTGGCCAACCTCGCCATTGAGCACATGGCTTTCTTCCCAATCCACCGCCACGTCCTTGATGAACTGGAAGGCGTCCGGGTGCTGGGCATAGTGCTCGGGCAGGTCGGCGACCATCTGCACCGGGCTGTACAGCACCACGTACAGTGCCAGCTGTTTGGCCAGGGTGCTGCGCAGGGCCAGGCCGTTGCGGCCCTTCAGGCTGACGATGCCGGGGGTGTAATCCATCGGTCCGCCCAACATGCGGGTGAACACCAGCGTGGCTTCGTGGCCGGGCGGGTTGGGCGGGTTGCCCCATGCGTTGAACTCCATGCCGCGGGCGCCTTCGCGCGATACCCAGTTCGGGTAGGTGCGGCGCAGGCCGGTGTCCTTGATCGGCTCGTGGGAGTTGATCGCGATGTGTCTGGCGGCGGCCTGCTGCAGCACGCGCAGGTTGTGGTTGCTCATCCACTGGCCTTCATGCCATTCGCGGGTGATTGGGCCGTCGGCCTGGTCCTGGCGGTGGATGTCGCCGGCATCGCAGACATAGCCGGTCTTGATCACATCCACGCCGTTGCGCGCATACAGGTCCAGCGCTGCAGGCAGCTGGCGTTCGTAATGGCTGACCGCGCAGGCGGTTTCGTGGTGGCCGATCAGGTGTACGCCCTTGCCGGCGGCGTAGCTGGCAAGGCCGGGCAGGTCGAAATCCGGGGGGGCGCGGGTGAAGTCGAAGGCTTCGCCGTTGGCGAACCAGTCGCCATCCCAGCCGATGTTCCAGCCTTCCACCAGTACGCCGCGGAAACCGTTGGCGGCGGCGAAGTCGATGTAACGGCGGGTGTTCTCGGTTGTGGCGCCGTGTTTGGGGCCGGTCGCCCAGGTTTCGGTCTCCAGGTGCAGCGACCACCACACGCCGGCATATTTGGCTGGCTTGAACCAGCTCACATCGCCGATGGCGTTGGGCTCGTTGAGGTTGAGGATGAGGCTGGACTCAGCCAGGTCGCCCGCCCTCTCGCCAATGGTGATGGTGCGCCATGGGGTGTTGAAGGGCAGGGTGCGTACCACCGGCGCACCGCTGCTGGACGGGGTGAGCGTCGCGCGCAGGATGTCGCCATCGCCACGCGCCAGGTTCATGCCGGCATAGTCGACCAGCGCGGCTTCGTGGATGGAGATGTGCAGGCCGTTGTCGCTGCGCAGGGTCAGTGGGGTCTGCGCGGTGCCGACTTCCTTCAGCGGGGTCTGGTGGTACAGGTATTCCTCGCGGTTCCACTCGAAGGCGGGAATCCACCAGGCGGTGGCCGGGCGCGCCAGCGCGAACTCGGTCAGCTCGGCATGGATCTGCGCCTGCTTCATGCCCGCCTGCTGCGGGAACTCGTAGCGGAAGCCGATGCCGTCGTCATAGACGCGGAACACCACGTCAAAGCGGCGCTCGTAGTTGCGGCCGGCGCCGGGCTTCTCGGTGAAGCTGGCGCGCAGTTCGTTGTAGTGATTGCGGGTGAGGCGGCGCTCACCCCAAGGCTGCTCCCAGGTCTCATCGAAGCTGCGCTGTGACTGCCCGGTAAGCGCGACATTGCGCTCCAGGCGGCCATCGCCAAGCAGCATGCCCAGTCGCGACGGTGCGATTACCGCCTGGCCATTGCGTTCCACCCGGTACGAGGGGCGGCCTTCATGTTGGGATTCGACGACCACGACAAGCTGTTTGTCGGGTGAGGTGACGCGCGCCAGATCGGCGGCGTGGGCCGGCAGGGCGCTGATCAGCAGCAGCGCGAAGGCGGCTCTCAGCGACAGGCGGGCAGGGGTGGAACGTGTATCGGCCATGCGGGTCTCAACTCCGGGTTCTGGTCGGCGCGCCGGCCCAGCGGGGTGGCACGTGGCGCCACTATTCCCCGGTGGAGGCCGCTGTGGGCGCAATGCCGCATTGAATACGTATGCAACAGCGGTGCAGATCACAGGTGCGCCCTCTACCATGGCCGCAGCGCATCCGCGCCCAACATCGCATCCGTGATTCCCGGAGGGGGGAAGCGCTTGATGAATAGCAAACCGCAGCTGTCGTTCTGGCAGATCTGGAACATGTGTTTTGGCTTCCTGGGTATCCAGTTCGGCTTCGCGCTGCAGAACGCCAATGCCAGCCGCATTTTTGAAACGCTGGGCGCGCCGATGGACGCGGTGCCGGGGCTTTGGATCGCTGCACCGCTGACCGGGCTGCTGGTGCAACCAGTGATCGGTTATTTGTCCGACCGCACCTGGACACGCTGGGGCCGCCGCCGTCCGTACTTCATGATCGGCGCGGTGCTGACCACGCTCGCGCTGCTGGTGATGCCGAACTCGCCGACCCTGTGGATCGCCGCCGGCACGCTGTGGGTGCTGGATGCCTCGATCAACATCTCGATGGAGCCGTTTCGCGCCTTCGTTGGTGATCAGTTGTCGCCAAGACAGCGCCCGACAGGCTTCTCGATGCAGAGCTTTTTCATCGGCGTGGGCGCGGTGGTGGCCAGCTTCCTGCCCTTCATCCTTGCCCACTTCGGCGTGGCCAATACCGCCGGGCCGGGTGAAGTGCCGGATACCGTGCGCTATGCCTTCTACTTCGGCGCGGCGGTGTTGCTGCTGGCGATGAGCTGGACCGTGTTCAGTACGCGAGAGTATTCGCCGGCCGAGCTGGCCAGCTTCGACGATGCCGAACCGGCGGCGGTGCATGCCGTGCAGCGCGCTGCAGGTCTGCCGCAATGGGGGCAGATCGGCATGTGGCTTGGCTTGGGCGTGTTGTTGGCGGGGGTGATCGCCTGGCGCCAAGGCGACCGCATGATCTACGTGCTGGCCGGCCTGTGCGTCAGTTACGGCCTGCTGCTCGGCGTGGCGCGGGTGCTGCCCGGCACGCATATGCTGGCCACCATCGTCGATGACCTGCGCAGCATGCCGGGCACGATGCGGCGCTTGGCATGGGTGCAGTTCTTCTCCTGGTTCGCCCTGTTTGCGATGTGGATCTACACCACCGCAGCGGTGGCGGGCACGCACTTCGGTTCAACCGATACGCAGTCAGCTGCGTACAACGAAGGCGCGAACTGGGTCGGCGTGTTGTTCGGCGCTTACAACGGTTTCGCTGCCGTGGCGGCGCTGATCATTCCGCTGATGGTGCGGGCGATTGGCCTGCGCTGGAGTCATCTGGTCAATCTGTGGCTGGGCGGCTTGGGCCTGATCTCGCTGATGCTGATCAAGGACCCGCACTGGCTGCTGCTGTCGATGGTCGGCGTCGGCTTTGCCTGGGCCTCGATCCTGTCGCTGCCTTACGCACTACTGTCGGACAGCGTGCCGGCGGCGAAGATGGGTGTGTACATGGGTATTTTCAATTTTTTCATTGTGATCCCGCAGCTGGTTGCCGCCAGTGCCTTGGGCTTTGCCCTGCGCAACTGGTTGGGTAGTGATCCCATCCACGTGCTGGTACTGGGTGGCTGCAGTCTGTTCGTGGCCGGTTTGTGCGTGCTGCGGGTTCCGTCGCAACAGGAGGTGGTGTGATGCGTGGTCGTTTGGCAACAGCGGTTGGACTGGCAGTGGTGGCAGGCTCGGCCTTGGCCGGCAACCGGCCGGATTACATCGGCACCACGGAGCCCTTTGCCAGTGATGCGGTGTACTTCGTGGTCACCGACCGCTTCGTCAATGGCGATACCAGCAACGACCATCGCGACCAGGGCGGCGAACACCGCACCTTCGATATCCCGGTGCCGTGCCCGGACAAGATCGATGGCAACATCGGCTACCTCGGCGGTGACTTCAAGGGCGTGCTCGACAACGCCGACTACATCCGCCAGCTCGGCTTTGGTGCGGTGTGGATCACGCCGATCATCGACAACCCCGATCAGGCCTTCACCGGCAGCAAGCCGATCAGCTGCACCAGCACGCTGACCGATCGCGGCAAGACCGGTTACCACGGCTACTGGGGCATCAACTTCTACAAGCTGGACGAGCATCTGCCCAGCGCAGACCTGGATTTCGCAGGGCTGGCCAAGGGGCTGCACGATGCCAAGCTGAAAGTGGTGTTGGATATCGTCGGCAACCACGGCTCACCGGCCTGGACCATGCCCAAGCGGCAGCCGCAGTTCGGCCAGATCTTCGACAAGGACGGCAAGCTGATCGCCGACCATCAGAACCTGGCTCCGGACAAGCTCGATCCCAAGCACAACCCGCTGCACGCGTTCTACAACAACATCGGCCCGGTCGATGGCAGCAAGGGTTCGATCTTCGACGGCAACCTGGCCGAGCTGTCGGATTTCAACGAGCACAATCCGGCGGTGATGGATTACCTGGTTGGCGCCTACCTGCAATGGACGGCGCAGGGTGTGGATGCTTTGCGCATCGACACCATTGGCTGGTTGCCGCATCCGTGGTGGCATGAATTTGTAAACCGCATCCGCGCAGAGCACCCGGGCATGTTCATGTTCGGCGAAGCGTTCGACTACGACGCAGCGAAGATTGCCGAGCACACCTGGCCGGCGAACGCGAACGTCAGTGTGCTGGATTTCCCGCTGCGCGGTGCGATGTCATCGGTATTCGGCAAGGAGCAGAAGGGCTTTGAAGCGCTGGCCGAACCGCTGCACCTGAGCGGCGGCCCGTATGCCAATCCGTACGCGCTGATGAGCTTCTACGACAACCATGACATGGCGCGTCTGGATGCCAGCGATGCCGGTTTCATCGACGCACATAACTGGCTGTTCACCGCGCGCGGCATTCCGGTGCTTTATTACGGCTCGGAAACCGGCTTCATGCGCGGTCGTGCCGAGCATGCGGGCAACCGTGCCTACTTCGGCCAGCAGCGGGTGGATGAGGCAGGGCAGAGCCCGATCTTCGCGCCGCTGCAGCGCATCGCCAAACTGCGTGAGGCAACGCCTGCGTTGCAGCGCGGTCTGCAGGTAAATGAGCGGCTGCACGGCGATGAGGCGGTGTTCTACCGCGTACTGCAGCATGGTGATACCGCGCAGACCGCGCTGGTGCTGCTGAACAAGGGCGATGCAGCACGTTCGTTCGAGGTGAGCCGTTACCTACAGGCCGGGCAGTGGCGCGATGTGCTGGGTGGTGGTTTGGTGAAAGTGAAAAGTTCGCTGAAGACTGAGGTGCCGGCGCATGGCATCAAGGTGTTCGTGCTGGAAGGGCAGGTGATGCAGCCGGAGCTGCGTGCGCAGTTGGACGCCGCCATGGCGGATCAGACAGCGCGGGATAGGCGACTGACGCAGTAACCCGCTTCAGCCCCTCTCCCTGCGGGAGAGGGGTTGGGGTGAGGGTAAGGCTCTGCGTGAAATCCAACGCAGCGCCAAAAGCCCCCCTCCCCAACTCTCCCCTTTGCTGCGCAAAAGGGAGGGGGCAGATTGTCGCGGTCGGGAGGGTTCGCTTGTCTCCCTCCCTTTGCCGAAGGCAAGGGGAGGGCCGGGGAGGGGTAGCTCTTGCTTCTGCTCCGGCCTTTGCGACTCGCAAAGCCCCACCCGCTACAATCCGCCCCTAGGCATTCCCGGCGGCACCGCATGAACCAGCTTCCCCCGCAAACCCCCATTGAAACCCTGTTGCAGACCGCAATGGACGGCAAACTGCCGATCCGTGCCTTCATGCAGGCCTTCGTCGCCTCCGACGTGGTGCTGCTGACCGGCAGCCTGGTCACGCCTGACGGCAGTGGCTTCGATCCGCTGCTGTTCGACAAGCAGGGTGTGCTGCATGTGGCGGTGTTCACCGACATGGCGCGGGTTGGCTTCCACCAGCAACAGGCGCCGCACAACATCCGCATGCTGATGCTGGACGTGCTGCGGCGCGTGCCCGGTGGCTACGGCGTGGTGATCAACCCGGGCACGCCGTTGGGCTTTGAAATCTCACCGTCAGGCGTGGGTGAAATCCTCAAGGATTTCAGCTGAGCCAAGGCATGCAGCGGCACTGGCTGTGCGAATCACACGCCAAGCGATGATTCCCGCACCACCAGCTTCACCGGAATGGTGAGGCCTTCGACCGGTTCACCGGCAATCAGGCTCAGCAGCTTGTCGACCAGCAGCTGACCGGCCTGCTTGGTGTCCTGTTGCACCGTGGTCAGCGGTGGCGATACCGATGCAGCCAGTGGAATATCGTCAAAGCCGGTCACCGCGATGTCCTGCGGCACCCGCACGCCGCGCTCGCGCAGGGCGCGCAAGGCGCCGATGGCGATCAGATCACTGGCCGCGCAGATCGCATCGAAGTCCTTGCCACTGTCGAGCAGGGCGATGCAGGCGGCGTGGCCGGATTCTTCGGTGGTGATGGCGTCATGTTGCAGCGACGGATCTGCCTTCAAGCCGCGTGCAGCCAGCGCTTCGACATGGCCGCGGTAGCGTTCCTCGAACTCGGGATAGTGGCTGGACGCGTGGCCCAGAAATGCGATGCGCTGGCGGCCCTGCTCAAGCAGGTGCGCACTGATATCAAAGCCGCCCTGGAAGTTGTCACTGCCGATCGATACGCCTGGCTGGCCCGGCAAGGCCGCACCCCAGCGCACGAAATGGGTGCCTTGCTCCACCAGCCGCTGCAGCCTCTCTACTGATTCGTGGTAGTCGCCATAGCCGAGCAGGATGATGCCGTCGGCCTTGTTGCTGTCCTCGAAGTCGGCATGCCAGTCGCTGGACAGCTGCTGGAAGGAGACCAGCAGGTCCAATCCCTTCAGCGCGCAGGCGCGGGTGATCGAGCCCAGCATCGAGTGGAAGAACGGGTTGATCAAGGAGTCATCATTGGTCGGGTCTTCGAAGAACAGCAGCGCCAGCGTGCCGGACTGCTGGCAGCGCAGGCTGGAGGCGTTCTTGTCGACCTTGTAGTTCAGCTGGCGGGCGATATCGAGGATGCGCTGGCGGGTTTCGGCATTGACCATCGGGCTGCCACGCAGCGCACGCGACACCGTCGGCTGCGAGACGCCGGCCATGTGCGCGATATCCAAAGAGGTGGCTTTGCCCTTGATGACCATCTTGACCAGCAATCTGAACGACGTCTGGCATCATGCCATGAGGTCGGCGAAAGGGGGTGGGCCGGGTCCGGGATCTGCCGTCTGCCGGGCGATTCCAGCGCTGGAAGGGCGGTGATCCGGCTTGGCCAAAGGGCGCCGGATGCGCGGCTGGGCCAGCGCAAGCCTTACGCCGCAAGGGCTGCAAGGATTGGCTGTTATCTGTCGCCGGACAGATATAATACGTCGGCTATTGCCCGCATCCGGCGGGTGGACCCCAACGGAAGAGTAGGAACCTATGGCCCGCGGCATCAATAAAGTCATCCTCGTCGGCAACCTCGGCAACGACCCGGACACCAAGTACACCCAGGCCGGCATGGCGATCACCCGCATCAGCCTGGCCACCACCAGCGTGCGCAAGGACCGTGATGGCAACCAGCAGGAGCGTACCGAGTGGCACCGCGTGGTGTTCTTCGGCAAGCTCGGCGAGATAGCCGGTGAATACCTGCGCAAAGGCAGTTCGGTCTACGTCGAAGGCGAACTGCGCTACGACAAGTACACCGGCCAGGACGGTGTTGAAAAGTACACCACCGATATCGTAGCCAACGAAATGCAGATGCTCGGCGGCCGTGGTGAAGGCGGCGGTGGTGGCGGTGGCGGCTACGGCGGTGATCGTCCGCAGCGTCAGTCGGCCCCGCGCCAGCAGCAGGGTGGCGGCCAGGGCGGTTATGGCAACCAGGACCAGGGCGGCGGCTACGGTGGTGGTCAGCGCCAGCAGCAGCGCCAGACACCGCCGCAGCAGCAGTCGGCTCCGCCGATGGACGACTTCGCCGACGACGATATTCCGTTCTAGGACACCTATCCTCACGCTTTGTAGCTAATGGATACAGGAAGCCCCTTCTACTAAGGGGCTTTTCTATTTTTTGCTCACTACTTTTGTAAAATAAAATGGTATAGTCATTCATATGTAGTAAATGTAGAAAAAGACCTTATGTCCTCGCTTGCGATGCGCGTGATGAATCAAGGTGAGCGCGTGCCACTTCTGCTGGACGATCAGGGGCTTCCTGTGTTCTACCCGACGCTCTTTGCGACGGCGCAGTTGCGCAACGCCGGAGCGGCCGTCAATACGATTCGAAACGCTCTCACGCACATCCAGGTGCTCCTTCGATGGGAGATGCAGGAAGGACGCAACCTCGTTGACGAGTTCACGGGCGGGACGTTCCTTTCGTTGCCAGACATCGTGTCGCTGCGCGATTTCGCGAAGCTGGACATGCGATATGTGGGCGCTAGAGAAGACACCGAAGTGCGCTCGGGCAACGTGGTGGCCTTTTCTGATGCACGGGTAGGCCCGACGGTGGCGCGTCCCTCGGTGACCCAGCGAGTGGCCTACAACCGCATGACGACGATCGCGGACTACCTGGAGTTCCTCGGCGGCGTCATCATCCAGCATCGCAACTCTGCGGAGTTTGCGCACGATTTGGCTGAGATGGGCAAGCGCATTCGAAAGCACCGCCCACGAGGGTCCAAGCACGGACTCATTCAGACGCCGGTCGAGAAGTCGCCTGATCCAGGGGTGGTCAAGCGGCTGCGGGAAGTCATCGCCATCGGGAGCGACGAGAACCCGTTCAGCGATCCGACGATCCAGCTGCGGAATGCGATCATCATCGAGTTGTATCGAGTCACCGGCATGCGAACGGGCGAACTGCTCAGCCTTTGGGTGGAGCAGTTTCATCTTGGGCACGAGCCAAGCGTCAGCGTTCGACGCAATCACGATGACGTGCACGATCCTCG
The DNA here is from genome assembly GCF_056760155.1 of Stenotrophomonas sp. STEN022. Taxonomy (NCBI): domain Bacteria; kingdom Pseudomonadati; phylum Pseudomonadota; class Gammaproteobacteria; order Lysobacterales; family Lysobacteraceae; genus Stenotrophomonas; species Stenotrophomonas sp. STEN022. The sequence continues at coordinate 10,327 of NZ_JBRREG010000008.1, read as the reverse complement.
CGCTTATCAGCCGACCAGCAAAACGAAAGAGCGCATTCTGCCGATCTCGGACGAGCTCGCAAAGCTGGTCCAGCACTACATCCTTGAAGTGCGTGCACGCATTCCTGGAGCGCGACGACATCCCTACGTTTTCGTATCGCACAAGGCCGGGAAGACCTTTGGGAGGCCGCTGTCGAAGAATGGCCTGTACCGAGTCATCGAGCGAGTCAGCGCGGTCTCGCCAGAACTGGCGGGCATACATCCTCATGCACTGCGCCATCACATGAATTACGCGCTGTCGCTAGCGATTGATCAACACAATGCAGCGTCGCGTTCCAATGACGCCGAGCAGATCATTAGGGAGGGTCGCGAGCAGGACATTCGTGCACACCTCAATGGACATCGCAACAAGGAGTCGGGCAAGGTCTATAACGAGCGTCATATCCGTGAACAGGCCGACAAGGCCATGCGACTGCTTGGCAGCGCACTTGCTCGCAATAACGATAAGAAGGTGGGTGATGAAGGCAAGCGCTAAGGCGAATGCAGCCGTACCAGAGACTGCTTCGCCGCGTATGGCTATATCGAAGGATGGCTATTCATTCGATCCGAAGGACATGCAGTGGAAGCTCAATAAGGATGTTCAAATCTCGCTTGGTGTCATAGATGACCTTGAGCCGGATTGTAGGCAGGGTGCCCGCCTCACCCTTCAGCGCTACGCAGAGGAGCAATCCGCCTCACATACCTACAACATGGCTGAGCGCATGAAGCGGTTCATTCGTGAAACGGGGTCTGCTGAAGTGTCTCCGGCTTCGCTCATGAACTGGAGAGCCTCACTCGGATTGGATGGGGAGTGGAATCTGGGGGGGCTCAAGGGGTTCTTGCTGGCATGGCATGACTATGGGTTCGCTGGGATCTCCAAGGATGTGGTTGAACTACTTGAAGGTTGGCGTATCACCGGCAATGAAAAAGGCGCAGCTGTGGCAAACGGCTGCCCAGAAACGGGACCTTTCACGGATATTGAGCTGCAGTCCCTATTGGATTGGGCGAATCTCGCGGTGGTCCAGAAAACGATTGATTTCGAGGATTACGCCTATCTGTTGATGCTGGCAATGACTGCTCGGCGACCCATCCAGATCGCTGCGCTCAGAGGCAAGGATCTGGCTTTGCCGAAGGCAGGCGATAGCTTCTATACGCTAAATGTTCCACGCTCCAAGCAGCGAGGTGGCTCCTTCCGCGGTGAGTTTCGTTCACTTCCAATCCCGAACGATCTTGGCGTTGTGTTGCAGCAACAGCACAGGGGCTCAGTCAAACTTGTCGAGAGTCGAGTGGGATATACGTTGCACGCATCGCTGCGGGATGAAATTCCGATCTTCATCAATGCATCCAAGGCGTACACACTTCGACGCAACACCGATGGTTTCGCGCTTAAAGAGTTGCTTCTTGGAGGTACGCCTGATCTTTTGCACGCGACGACGACATCATTTAGTCAGGCGCTACAGCGCGTCGCACAAGCGTGCACAGCGCGCTCGGAGCGGACTGGCGAATATCTCCGCCTCACAGCCACGAGATTCCGCTACACACGAGGTACGAAACTTCGGAGGGAAGGATTCGGGGCATACGTGATCGCAGAGTTGTTGGACCAATCCGACATCCAGCAGGTCAAGGTCTATACCGAGAATACGGCCCAAGAGGCGGTGTTCATCGACCGGATAGTGGGCCCCGCCCTTGCGCCATTTGCACAAGCTTGTCTAGGAACGCTGGTTCGCAGCGAACGTGACGCGATACGCGGCGACGACCCTACCAGTCGTGTGTCGAATGATCGGCAGAACGCCGTGGGGACATGCGGAAACTTTGGCTTCTGCGCCAGTGGATATCGCGCTTGCTATACATGCGTGCACTTCCAGCCCTGGCTCGACGCTCCACATTCGGAAGTGCTCGAGGATCTTTACGCTGAGAAACTCAGGGTGAAGGAGGCTGGATGTGCGGAGGTGGTGGTCAACGCCAATGATCTCCTGATACTTGCTGTGGAAGACTGCGTCTCGAAGTGCGCTGCCATGCGTCAACAACTGGCTGGCGCATCGTGCCTCGCTGAGGTGGCCGATGGCTGATGTCGTCCTCTTTGTACCGCGTGACGCACGATTTGCCAGCGAAAATTTGGCTGAGTTCATACGGCTTGCACGTGAAGATCTAACCGCATTCGGTGGGCGAGACGGTTGGGAAGAGCACAAGTGGAGGCTTGGAAAGACATCAGTTGTATTTGCCACGAAGACGAAGGAATTAACGAGCCATCGTTTCACCCCGATGGCAGAGCCGTTCATCCAATTCGCCAAGGCATACGTTCGTTATACGTACAGTCACAAGCCCGTTAAGAACATTGACTATCCGCTTCGAGCATTGCGTTGCATTGAAGCGGCTCTTCTTGAGTCCCGCGGAGGTGCCGACGTCAGCGGCCTGAACGGGGCTGTGATGGATGTGGCGGCTGCCAAGTGTCGGGAGTTCTACAAGAGCGACGACGAGAGATGCCAGACGGGGCGTCAGATGGCTCGCATTGTCGAATTCCTTCGGGAGAAAAAGATTGTCCCTTCCTTGCAGCAGTGGAAGTCGCCGTTCCCGAAGCCGAAGATACTGACCGAAGACATCGGAGGCGCGGGGAAAGCACACCGTGCAGCGAAGCTGCCGTCCAACGAGGCAATGTTCGCTTTGGCTGAAATGTTTGCAGCCGCCGATGATGTCGAGACTCAATATTTTTCCTCTATCGCCACGCTTTTGATGGTTGCACCGTCGCGAATTTCTGAGGTGCTCGCGCTTCCAGTTGACTGCATTCAGTGGGATACCGACGAATATGGAGCGCCGCAAATGTGCCTGCGATGGCGGGCAGCGAAGGGCAAGGGAGCCACGAAGAAGTGGGTGCCTTCGGTGATGCAGGATGTTGTCATCGAAGCCGTGCGTCGGCTGACCCAAATCGGCGCTCCCGCTCGTGCGGCTGCCCGCTTCGCTCATGATCACCCTGGAAGATTTATGGATCATCCGGGCTGTGTGGTGACGGTGGGCGATGCCGCCGATCGTCTGCTGATGCCGAATGAAGTGGCAGCTGCTCTAGGGCTTCGGGTTCACAGAAAAACGTACCGTACTGACGGCACGCCCACTTGGTCGCAGGTGGTTGGGGACAAGCGGTTGAAAAAGCTCCTTGATCGGGGTGACATCTCCTACAAGGATCTGGCCGCCTACGTTTTTGAAGGGTGCGCCGGGCCGGATTGGCCATTCATTGATGACAGCAGGACAGTGAAGATCTGGGATGCCCTCTGCCTGCACCGCGTGAACGAGTTCCATCGCGAACATGAAGTCAAGCGGTTCTCATGGGCAATCGCCACATCAACGATGGTGAATGATCGCCTGGGCGGGAGTTCGGATCTCTCGCTCTTCGAGAAGAAGGGCTATCGGAACTCAGATGGAAGTCCAATCAAGCTCACGACTCATCAGCCCCGTCATTGGCTCAATACCCTGAGTCAGCGGGGCGGTATGGACGAGATGACGTTGGCTCAGTGGTCGGGCCGCGCCCGTGTTGCCGACAACGCGCACTACGATCATCGTTCGCCAGAGGAGCGCATGAGAGAGGTGCGAGACATCCTCAAGGTGGAACATAAGTCGCTACTTGAACGATTCCAGAGCCGTCAACCGGTCACTTATCAAGAGCTTGGGGTAGATCGCCTGGGGACCGCCAAAGCTACGCTCTACGGGATGTGCGTTCACGATTACGCGATGAGTCCCTGCCAAAAACAGCGTGAATGCATGACTTGCAAGGAGCATGTATGCATCAAGGGGGATCACGTGACATTGGATCGAATCCTGCTTCTGGAGGCGCAAACCAAAGCGCTTCTTGATCGGGCCCTCGAGGCTCGCGAAGCTGGGGACTTCGGCGCAGACCGATGGGTGGACAACCATAAATGGAAGTTGGCACATGTGCAGGCGATGCGCATGACGTTGGAGCATGATGGCGTGCCCGATGGCACTGTCTTGCGCATTCCAGATGGTCACGATCCTTCGCCAGTGCGGCGAGCGCTGATTGAACTAGGCGTAGTCCTGCCCGATGCTCTGGCTCTGCATCCTCGCGTAATTCCCTTGGCACTCGCATAAAGCCATGCCGAAGAAGATTGTCACGAAATCGACCCTACCCAAGATCCTGCGGGTATTGGATCAATGGGAAGGCAAGTTGACCTGGGATGCTTACTGCGATCGAGTTGCCCAAGCGCTTGGCATCGATTCCGTGAGCCGCCATGCGTTGCTCAATTATCCTGCAATCAAGGAACACTACCGGCGTCGGCAGCAGGAGCTGAGAGAGGTTAGGGATCAACGGCCAAGAGACTTCACGATGGAAGTTGCAAATCGGCGGATCGCGGATCTTGAGGCGCAGGTGAGCCGGCTTGAAGCCACCAACACGTTGCTGCTTGATCAATTTCGGCGGTGGCAATACAACGCGTACGCCAACAACGTGCGGATGGATAGCTTGAATTTGGATAAACCACTGCCTGCGGTTGATCGGTCAGGACATGGGGCGAAAGGGAAGAGTAGGTAGATTTTCGAATTGCATCGAGCATCGGCAAGCGGTCGAACAGTTGGCAGATCTTGATGCAGCAGGGAGCGAGGATGTCTCACTTGAGCGTTGTTGTCTCAGTTTTTGAGACTCACGTGGAGTAGCTTCGGGTCACTGGAGTGTGGGATGCGATGGATGAACCTGATTCAAGCTTACTGGCCGGCTATCGCTGCAATGGCGTTCTCGTTGCTGGCCGTAGGAGTGATATCTACCTTGCGGCACAGTTCATTTGGTACGGAGTTGATGGCTAGTTGTTGGCGCGCACTTAAAACTGACCCAGGCTGCGCGTTGAACTTTGACCCACCCGGTGTACGGGGCTGAGGGTATCAGTTGGTGGTCTGGGTGGTGGCCTCCTTTGCCCTGATTCTGGCTTTGGTCTTGTTGGCGGCGGTGCTGTTGCGCAGCCGCCAGGAGTCGTTGCCGGTCTCCAGGATGTGGCAGTGGTGGGTGATGCGATCCAGCAGCGCGGTGGTCATCTTGGCGTCGCCGAACACCTGACCCCATTCGGAGAAGGCCAAGTTGGTGGTGATGGCGAGGCTGGTGCGCTCGTAGAGCTTGCTGATCAGGTGGAACAGCAGCGCGCCGCCTGAGGGGGTGAACGGCAGGTAGCCCAGTTCATCGAGGATGACCAGGTCGGCATAGGTCAGGCGCAGGGCGATCTGCCCGGCCTTGCCCTGGGCCTGTTCCTTCTCCAGCGCATTGACCAGTTCGATGGTGGAGAAGAAGCGCACGCGCAGGCGATGCTGGCGCACGGCCTGGATGCCGATGGCGGTGGCCAGGTGGGTCTTGCCGGTGCCCGGTCCACCGACAAGGACGACGTTCTCGGGGGTGTGGATGAAGTCACCCTGGTGGAGTCGTTCGACCAGTGCGCGATCAACGGGACTGGCCGCGAAGTCGAACCCGAGCAGGTCACGATGGACGGGGAAACGTGCGGCCTTCATCTGGTTGGCCTGGGCACGAACCTGCCGTTCGGCGGACTCGGCCTGCAGCAGTTCGGCCATCCAGTGTTCGGGCTCCATGGTGTGCAGGCGCATCTTGGCCAGCAGTTCGGGCCACTGGCTGGCCATGCCGTGCAGCTTGAGCTGCTGCATGCGCAGCGGCAGGTCAGGCGTCGACATGATCTGCCTCCCGCAGGGCGTCGTAGCGGGCCGGATCGGACACCGGCGGATGACGCAGCGTCACTCGCGAGGCGACCGTCTCGATCGTGCGGTCCGGATGCTGCAATCGCCCCAGCACGTTGAGCACGTGGTCGGCGCGCACCAGGCCGGACTCGAGTGCCAGTTCCACCGCCACCAGTACCGCTTCGAGCCCGTGCACGGGTACGGCGGCCAGCACCTGGGCCATGGCGCGGTCGCCGTGAGGCTGGCGCAGCAACACCTGCTGCAGCTTGCGCAGCGGATCGGGCATGGACAGGAACGGCGCGCCGTCACGCAGTGCCCCCGGCTTGCGCTGGACCAGGGCGATGTAGTGCTGCCAGTCGTAGTGGACCCGATCACGCTCGAAGCTGCGCCGGTGGCGGGCGACCTCGGCCTCGCCGACCACCACGGCCAGTTCGAAGGGATACACGCGCAGGCTGGCGACGGCGTGGGCGTGTTCGCACGGCACGCTGTAGCGGTTGCGCTGGAAGCTGACCAGCGCGGTCGAACTGACCCGCACCGGCCGCTCGATGTAGCCGTCGAAGGGCGCGGGCATCGGCATCAGGTGGGGCTGTTCGTCCTCCAGAGCTTCGGCCACGGTGATGTCGGAGGCATCCGGATGCGCCTGCATCGGCCAAGCGGCGCGGCACTCGCTGGCGAGCCAGGCGTTGAGGGTGTCCAGATCTGGCCAGTGGCGGGCCCCGGCCTCGATCCAGATCTGTCGGCGCCGGTCCTGCACGTTCTTCTCGACCCGCCCCTTCTCCCAACCCGCGGCGCGGTTGCAGAACTCCGCGGCGAACAGGTAGTGGCTGGTCATGGCGTGGAAGCGGGCGTTGACCCGCCGTTCCCGGTGCTGGCCGATCCCGTCCACCGCCGTCTTCATGTTGTCGTAGATGCCGCGGCGCGGCACGCCACCGAAGGCGGTAAACGCCTGGGTATGAGCATCGAACAGCATCTCGTGGCTCTGGGTGGGATAGGCCACCAACCAGAAGGCGCGGCTGCAGGCCAGCTTCACGTGGGCGAGATCCAGCGGCATCTTGGCGTGGCTGCCGACGAAGGCGTACTCGCGGCTCCAGTCGAACTGGAAGGCTTCACCCGGAGGAAAGTGCAACGGCACGAAGGCCGGGCGGCGGCTGGCGCCGCCGGCCGCCTTCCACTGGCGGATGAAGGCCGTCACCCGGGTGTAGGTGCCCGGATAGCCGATCGCCTGCAACTGCGAGAACAGCACCTTGGCGGTGCGTTGTTCCCGCCGGGGACGATGGCTGTCGGCACGCAGCCACGTCTCCAACTGGGACCGGTAGGGATCGAGCCGGGAGGGCGAGGCTCGCCTGGGATAGACCGGCTCGGACTGGCCGCTGCGCAGCCATCGCCGGATGGTATTGCGGGATAGGCCCGTGCGCTTGGCGATCTCGCGCAGCGGCAGGCCATCGCGGAAATGCATCCGCCGGATCTTGGCCAACATGACCATGGTGATCACTCCTGAAATCCCCCGAGCAAAAGATGCTCAGGATGTGGGCTTCAGGTGGGTCAGTTTTACCCGCGCATCACCGCCGAAAGTGGGTCAGTTCTGGATGCGCGCCAACACCAAGACGGGCCGATCGGCTCTGGCACTGTCGCGGGAGCTGGGGATCGGCTACGACGCGGCCTGGCTGCTCAAGCACAAGCTGATGCAGGCCATGGTCGAGCGTGAAGGCAGGCGCCAGTTGGCCGGCTGGGTCCAACTGGACGATGCCTATTTCGGCGGCGAGCGCCGGGGTGGGCCACGTGGCCGCGGTGCCGACGGGAAGCAGGCGTTCGTGGCCGCCGTGCAGTGCTCCGAGGAGGGCCATCCGGAAGTGATGCGGCTGGATGTCGTCAAGGGATTCAGCGCCGATGAGATCGGCGCCTGGGCCACGCGCCACCTGGCCCCCGATACCGTCGTCGTATCCGATGCCCTGGCAGGGTTCAATGCGGTGGGCGAGGTGGCCGGCACCAGCCATCGCCGGCTGCGGACGGGCAGCGGTGGGCACAAGTGCGACCATCCGGCACTGCGCTGGGTCAACGTCATGCTGGGCAACGTGAAGACCGCTCTGCGCGGCACCTACCATGGACCCCGGCGCAAGTACGCCCAACGCTACCTGGGCGAGTTCTGCTATCGGTTCAACCGACGGTTCGAACTGCATCGGCTGGTTGCACGATTGACCTACGTGCTGCTCCGTACGCCGCCGCTGCCCTATCGGATGGCAACCGTGGATGCGATAGCCGGGTAATCAGGAACAAAAAAGCCACGTTGAATCCAGACTCCAAGGCATTGCCGCATCATAGCGGCAGCAGAACCGGCACGAGAAGGACCGTCACCACCAGGGCGATCATCGCCAGCGGCACGCCGATCTTCACGAAATCGACGAAGCGATAGTTTCCCGGCCCCACGACCAGCATGTTCACCGGCGATGAAACGGGAGTCATGAAGGCCGTCGACGCGGCAAGCGCCACGGTCATGGCGAAGGGATAGGGCGAAGCCTCCAGCCCCGCCGCAAGGGCAAGCGCGACCGGCGCCATCAGCACGGCGGTCGCGGTGTTGGAGATGAACATGCCCAGAAGGGCGGTGACGAAGAACAGAACAGCCAACACGGCACGCGGAGAACCGGACCCTACCGTCGATAACAGCCAATCGGCCGCCAGATCGATCCCGCCCACTTCCTGCAGCGCAATCGAGAAGGGCAGCATGCCGACGATCAGAACCAGCGTCTGCCAATGGATCGAACGGTAGGCGCCGTTCATGCCGACGCAGCCGGCAAGGCCGAAAAGCAGGCAGCCGATCAGCGCCGCCAGAACATTGGGCACGATGCCGCTGGCCATCATGAAGACCGTCAGGAGCAGGATCGCCACCGCAAATGGCGCGCGCGACCGGACGGGCGCTACATCGTCGCTCTCGACAGGCAGGTTCAGCAGGATCAGCCGGTCCGGCGAGCGCGGCAGACGCTCTATCGCGCGCCAGGGGCCGATGACAAGGAGTATATCCCCGGCGCGGAACCTCACTTCCGTCACCGGCTCTTCCAGCGCCTTGCGTTCGCGCCTGACCCCGACGACCGTCACATCGTGAAGCGATCGGACATCGGCCTCCGCCACGGTTTTGCCCACCAGCCTCGAATCCGGAGAAAGCAGCACTTCGGCCATGCCGATCTCCTGACTGCGATCCCCGAAATAATTGGCGGCCAGTTCCATCGGGTGCAGCCTGAAGCTGCGAGTCACTTTCCCGATATCGAGATCGCGCCCGCACGCATCGATCATCAATATGTCCCCGGCCTCCAGCTGGCTGTGGGCGTGCGGGCGCAGAAGCTGGCGGGAAAAGCGCCTCTCACGCTCGATGGCGATGATATTGATCCCGGCGCTGCCGCGCAGGTCGAGCGTGGCGAGCGGCCGTCCGATCAGGGAAGAATAGGGATCCACCGCAAAGCGGTATTCGCGGCCCTCCAGTCCGTATTTCTCTATGAAATCGCGAAGGGTGGGGCGTTCCGGCCCCTGCTCCGCTTCCGGCACGCCGGCGAGGAAACGGCGCGCGGCGAGCATATAGATGATGGCCAGGACAAGCAGCGGAAGGCCGAAAGGCGTGAAGGCGAAGAAGCTGAATCCCTCATAGCCATGCCGCTCGAGCTCGGCATGGACCACGAGATTGGGCGCCGTGGCGACCAGTGTCATCATGCCGCTGAGCAATGCCGCGACCGACAGCGGCATCATCAGCCGGCTGGCGGGAATGCGGGCGTTGCGCGCGATCCGCAGGACTATGGGGATGAAAATGGCGACCACGCCGGTCGAGCTCATGAACGAGCCGATGCCCGCCACGACGATCATCAGCAGCACGATCAGCCGGGCCTCGCTGCGGCCGGCCTTGCTGACAAGCCAGTCCCCCAGCATCTGCGCCACGCCCGTCCGGACCAGCGCCTCGCCCACAACGAAAAGCGCGGCGATGAGGATGATGTTGGGATCCGCGAAGCCGGCGAATGCCTGCTCGACGGTGATGACCCCGGAAAGCGGCAGCGCCACGATCATCATCAACGCAACGGCATCCATTCGCGGACGGCCGATCGCGAACATGACAATGGCGGAAATCAGCAGGGCGAGGACAAGGGCCAGGTCGGACATCGTCCCAGCCTAGTGCATTTTTTGCAGTCAGGGGAATCCGCGCGCCGCAAAGAGGTCCGGCGGCCGCCTGTTCGGGGGTGACTTGCCTACTCCGGTTTCCGGCTGGCGGGCTGCCGCAGGCGCAGGATATTATCCAATACGGAAGGATGCAGCGGCCGGGCGAACTGGCAGCCGACCACGAATTCATCCACCCACACGACCTTCGCCTGCTGGGGCTCCAGCTGCGGCAACCTTATCCAGCAGGTGTCCCCGATACGGAGCGCCTGGATCGCGGCAATACGCACGCCATGCGTGGAAATGTCGAGGATCTGGACATTGGTGCGGACGTTCCCCTTGCGGAACTGCACAGTCGCATTCAGCGGCCGCCGCTCGGCAAGGCGAGAAATCTTGCCCAACCTCCTGCTTCCAGACCTGCTGCAGGCGCATTGGCCGGACTTTCTCGCGCGCCGTGAGGTAGAAGACCGCCCGCTGCCCGAGTATGTGCGCGAGGAGTTCGAGA
>NZ_JBRREG010000007.1:0-70924 GCF_056760155.1 Stenotrophomonas sp. STEN022 | reverse complement strand
GTGTGCGAGAATCCCGCTGTTCTCTATCGATGGGTCGCCATGTTCCGATTTGCCATTGCCGCGCTGTTTGGCGCGCTCAGCCTTACCGCCTGCGCGCAACAGCCCGCAGCGCCCAAAGCCGCTGCCAGTGCTGCCGCTTCGCCGGCCGATGCCGCAGTCGAGAAGCAGGTGCGCGATGCCCTCAAGCAGTTGGATCCCAACCTCAAGCCGGAATATATCGGCGCGGCACCGTTTGCAGGTTTCCGTGAGGTGCTGGTGTCCGGGCAGGTGTTATACGTGACCGATGACGGTCGCTATCTGCTGCAGGGCACGCCCTACGACATCGAGAAAAAGGCCCAGGCCACCAGCGCCGGCCTGCTGACTTATCGCCGCAACCTGCTGTCATCGCTGCCGCATGCCGACCGCATCGTGTTTGCACCGCCGAATGCCAAGCACACGATCAGCGTGTTCACGGATATCGAGTGCGGCTATTGCCGCAAGCTGCACCAGGACATCGCCGAGCTGAATCGCAACGGCATCGCCGTCGAATATCTGGCGTTTCCGCGCATGGGCCTGGCCAGCAAGGACGCCACCGACATGATCTCGGTCTGGTGCGCCAGTGACCGCAAGGCCGCGCTGACCGCAGCCAAGTCCGGCCAGCCGGTGCCGTCCCGGAACTGCACCAACCCGGTGGCCATGCAGTACAACCTCGGCCAGCAGCTGGGCATCAACGGTACTCCGGCGATCTTCGCTGCCGATGGCACCCAGCTCGGTGGCTATCTGCCGCCGGCACAGCTGAAGGCCACGCTGGACCGCATGGAAGGCGGCGGCCGCTGATAGCGATACGCAGCAGGGTTTGAACAGACAACGCCCCTCCCGGCAACGCGAGGGGCGTTGTGGTTTTGACAGCTGCCTACTTCAGGCCGTTGCTGACGCTGTTGACCAGGGTGCCCTGGGCGTCGTCACCGCTGAACTCCCAGAAGAATGCGCCGCCCAGCCCCTGGGCTTTGACGTAGGCCATCTTGTGGCCAAGCATTTCCGGGGTATCCACGCTCCAGAAGGTATTGCCGTCATACAGCCAGGTCGCCTGCGCAAGCGGGTCGGTATATACCGTCCAATCGAGGTTCTTCAGTACCTTCCAGTCCTCGATGCCGGCCTCGTATTTGCCGGCTGCCGGCCGCCCGCTCTGGTACAGGCCGTTGTTGGTTCGTGCCACGCCCGTCCAGCCGCGGCCATAGAAGCCGACGCCAAGGTTCAATTTGGCCGCAGGCACACCACGTTGCAGATACGCCTCGATGGCGTCGTTGCTGTTGTACAGGGCGGCGTCACCGGTTGAAGGGTCTGCCGGGGAGTGGAACAGGGCGGTGTGGTGATTGGTGGTGCCGGCCCAGGCGCCATGGAAGTCGTAGGTCATCACATTGATGAAATCCAGATGGCGGTGATAGGCGGTCGGGTCGGTCGGGCGGATCTTGTCGATGCCGGCTCCCACCGCCACGGTCAGCAGCAGCCCAGGGCGCACCGCGTCCAGCTGGCGGCGGAACTCGGCCAACAGCGCGGTGAAGTTGTCGCGGTCGGCCGGCGTGCCGCAGCCCAGGCCGCAGGCTGCCGGATACTCCCAATCGATGTCGATGCCATCGAACACGCCTGCGGCTACCCCTTTACCGCCGGCATGATCGGCAAACGGCAGATTGCCCCTGATATAGGCATCAATGCAGGAGGCGACAAAGGCCTGGCGGTTCTCCGGGCGTGCGGCACTGGAGAAACCGCGTGACCAGGTCCAACCACCGAGCGAGATCAGCGTCTTGAGTTGTGGGTGCTTGGCCTTGAGCTGCTTGAGCTGGTTCCAGTTGCCGCGCAGCGGCTGGTTCCATTGGTCGGCGACACCGCTGACGCTTTCGCTGGCGCCAAAGCTGCGGGTGTAATCGGCATAGGCGTCGCCGCCCGCGCCGCTGGCCGGATCGGCGGCCTGGGTGATGCCGACCTCGCAGCGGTTGTTGCGGACGTTGCCGAAGGCGTAGTTGATATGGGTCAGGCGCGCCGCCGAACCGCTGCTGTCGATGTTCTTGACGCGGTAATTGCGGCCATAGATGCCCCATTGGGTGAAATAACCGATGACACGTTTGCTGCCGTCACTCGGAGTGCCCGGGTCTCCCGGCTCTCCTGGATCGCCGCTGCCAGTGTCCTCGGCCAAGGTACTGGCGCTGACAATGGCGCTGAGCGGCGAGGCGTTGCCGGCCTTGTCGCGGGCACGCACGGCATAGTGATAGGTGGTGGCCGGGGTCAGCGCGGTGTCGGCATGCTGGCTGCTGGCAGTCGAAGCGATCTGCGTGCCGTCGCGGTACAGGTCATAGGCGGCGATGCCGCTGCCACCGGGATTGTCGCTGGCAGCATTCCAGCGCAAGGCAATGCTGGTCGAGGTGCGTGCCGCTACGCGGAGCCCGTCCGGGATCGAGGGTGCGGTGCTGTCCTTGTCCGGTGCGGTGACCGTCACGTTGACCGTGGCCGAGGTGGTACTGGCACCGCGATCATCGGTGGCGATGGCGCTGAGCAGATGGTTACCGGTTGCGGCGTTGTGCCAGGCAAGGCGGTAAGGCGCGCTGCCGACGCTGCCCATGGATTGGCCGTTGCGGAAGAACTCGACCCTGCGGATGCTGCCGTCGCTGTCTGTCGCCACTGCGCTGAAGGTGATGGTGCTGCCGGCGCTGAAGGTGCTGCCTGCACTGGGCGCGGTCAGACGGACCTGCGGCGGCTGGTTGGCTGCTGGTGCGCCGTCATCACAGCGGCCCAGATTGTCGTAGTAGCGGCGGCCGGCGGGATGGTCCGGTGGTGCGTTCCAGATGGTCTGGCGTGCCTGGTACAGCGTGCCGCCCTTCTGCAACTGCTCGCCGGCCTGGTAGATCGTGGTTCCCAGCCAGGGCTTCACCCCAGCACAGTTGGCGGCCTGGGCTGCCGGTATGGTGCTGCCGGCCGCAAACACCAGGGCCAGTGCCCGGCCCAGCCGCGGCCTGCGGGCGAGCTCGGGGGTATATGGGGGCCGGAAAGGGCCTGTGGGATGGTCCGTCATGGTGGATCTCCTTCTGCGGTTATGCGGTGGTTGTGCGTTGTTCCCCGGGGCACGCCTTCGGCGGGGCGGGCGCGGCTGCGCCCGGCCTTGGGACGAGGAAAAAGCTTGCTGGGACCGGATCTGGGCCGTTGCACCAGCACGCAGGTGCCGGTTGAACGAGGATAACGTTGTCAAAAAAGGCGGTACGGTTTGGCCTGCGCAGCTGACTGTCGGTGTGAACCGCGTCATCCCTGAGGACTTCCGGTAGTCGGGCTGCTGAGGCTTGGGGCGGCCGAGTCCGGTACAATCGCGGGCCGATTCCCACCATGGTCTCCCGGACATGATCGTCCTCGAGGGCGCAGCTGCCCTTTCGCCGTTCCGCCGCGAACGTCTTGAATCCCGCCTGCAGTCCATTGCCGCCGATCTGCGCATTACCGGTGCCTGGCACGTCTATTTCACCCAAGCTGCCGATGCCGGCGCGGTCGACCAGACCACGCTGGGCCGCATCCTGCAGGGCCAGCCACAGGCTGCAGAACGCGTCGATGGCGCAATTTCGCGCTATGTGGTGCCCCGCCTGGGCACGCTGTCGCCGTGGTCGAGCAAGGCCACCGAGCTGGTACGCGGCGCCGGTCTGCCAATCCAGCGCGTTGAACGCGGTACCCGCATTGACCTGAGCGGCTGGCCGTCCGATCCGGCGCAACAGGCTGCACTGGCCAAGCTGCTGCACGATCCGATGACCCAGTCGCTGCTGGAAGACATCGGCCAAGCGCAGGCACTGTTCAACAACGTCGGCCGCGGCAGCCTGGAGCGCATCGCCCTGGACGACCTGGAAGGCGCCAACAAGCGCCTCGGTCTGGCTCTGGCCGATGACGAGATCGATTACCTGCGCCAGCGTTACAGCGAACTCGGCCGTGATCCGTCCGACGTCGAGCTGATGATGTTCGCGCAGGCCAATTCCGAGCACTGCCGGCACAAGATCTTCAATGCCAGCTGGACCATCGATGGCAACGAGCAGGACCGCTCGCTGTTCAAGATGATCAAGAACACCCACCAGCAGACCCCGCAGCACACGCTCAGCGCGTACAGCGACAACGCCGCGGTGATCGAAGGTGAACCGGCCGCGCGCTATCGCCCGGACCCGGCCACCGGCAAGTACCGCAGTGAAGCGGTGGTGCCCAGCGCCTTCCAGATCAAGGTGGAAACGCATAACCACCCGACCGCGATCGCCCCGTTCCCGGGTGCCGCGACCGGCGCCGGTGGCGAGATCCGCGACGAAGGTGCGACCGGTCGCGGCGGCAAGCCCAAGGCTGGTCTGACCGGTTTCTCGGTCTCGCACCTGCGCATCCCGACCCTGCCGCAGCCGTGGGAAGCGCCGCGCGCGCTGAACCCGCGCATGGCGCCGGCCCTGGACATCATGCTCGACGGCCCGCTCGGCGGCGCTGCGTTCAACAACGAATTCGGCCGCCCGAACCTGCTCGGTTACTTCCGCAGCTTCGAGCTGCCGGAAGACGGCATCACCCGCGCCTACGACAAGCCGATCATGCTGGCTGGTGGCCTGGGCGCAATTGACCGCGTGCAGGTCGACAAGCTGCAGCTGCAGGCGGGCGACGCGGTGATCGTGCTCGGCGGCCCGGCCATGTTGATCGGCCTGGGCGGCGGTGCGGCCTCGTCGGTGGCTTCGGGCGAGAGCGCCGAAGACCTCGACTTCGCCAGCGTGCAGCGCGACAACCCGGAAATGGAACGCCGCTGCCAGGAAGTGATCGACCGTTGCGTGGCAATGGGCACGAACAATCCGATCAAGTTCTTCCACGACGTCGGCGCCGGTGGCCTGTCCAACGCCATTCCGGAGCTGCTGCACGACTCCAATGTCGGTGGCGTGATCGACCTGGGCAAGGTGCCCACCGACGATCCCTCGCTGTCGCCGCTGGAACTGTGGTGCAACGAGTCGCAGGAACGCTATGTGCTCGGCGTGGCGCAGGAGCGCCTGGCCGAGTTCGCCGCCATCTGCGCGCGCGAACGCTGCCCGTTCGCCGCCGTCGGTGTTGCAACGGCGGAGGAGCACCTGGTCGTTGCCTATGGCGCGACCCCGGGCAACACCCCGGCTGATGCGCCGATTGATCTGCCGATGGACGTGCTGTTCGGCAAGGCGCCGAAGATGCATCGCGATACCGTGCATCCGCCGGCACCGCGCTGGCCATCGTTGAAGACCGCCGGCATCGATCTGCATGACGCCGGTCTGCGTGTGCTTGCACACCCGACCGTGGCTTCGAAGAGCTTCCTGGTCACCATCGGTGACCGCAGCGTGGGTGGTCTGACCGCGCGCGAGCAGATGATCGGCCCGTGGCAGCTGCCGATGGCGGACGTTGCGATCACCCTGGCCGGTTTCGATACCTATGCCGGCGAAGCGATGTCGCTGGGTGAACGCACCCCGCTGGCACTGTTGAACGCCGCTGCATCGGCACGCATGGCAGTGGGTGAAGCCATCACCAACCTGTGCGCCGCACCGGTGACCGCGCTGGATACGGTCAAGCTGTCAGCGAACTGGATGGCCGCCTGTGGCCACAACGGCGAAGACGCGCTGCTGTACGACGCCGTCAAGGCTGTCGGCATGGAACTGTGCCCGCAGCTGGATATCAGCATCCCGGTGGGCAAGGACTCGCTGTCGATGCAGGCGCAGTGGCAGGCCGATGGCCAGGCCGAGAAGTCGGTGTCGCCGGTATCGCTGGTGATCACCGCGTTCGCGCCGGTCAGCGATGCCCGCCAGCAGTTGACCCCGCTGCTTGACCGCGAAACCGAGAGCGAGCTGTGGTTGATCGGCCTGGGCGCTGGCAAGCAGCGTCTGGGCGGTTCGATCCTGGCGCAGACCCAGGCCGATCACAGCGCGCTGCCGGCATTCGCCGGTGACGTGCCGGATCTGGACGACCCGCAGCGCCTGCGCGCGTTCTTTGAATTGATCCGTGATGCACGTGAGTCCGGCCTGTTGCTGGCCTACCACGACCGCAGCGACGGCGGCGCGTTTGCCGCACTGTGCGAAATGGCATTCGCTTCGCGCATGGGCCTGGACATCGTGCTCGATGCCTGGGGCGATGATCCGTTCCGCAGCCTGTTCAACGAAGAACTGGGCGCCGTGGTGCAGATCGCCAAGGAAGACCGCGCCGCGTTCGCCGATCTGGTCGAGCGCCACGCACTGACCGAATGCGCACAGCGCATCGCCCGCCCGACCACCGCACCGGTGGTGCGCGTGCAGCTGGCCGGCGACAGCGTGGTGGAATGGCGCTGGGAAGAATTGTTCGATGCCTGGTGGTCGGTCACCCACGCCATGCAGAAGCTGCGTGACAACCCGGATGCGGCTGACCAGGAGCGTGCGATTGCGCGCAACTTCAACGCCCCGGGCCTGAAGCCGAAGCTGGCATTCGATCCGGCCGACGACGTCGCCGCACCGTTCATCGCCAGCGGCGCACGGCCGAAGGTGGCGATCCTGCGCGAGCAGGGCGTCAATGGCCAGATCGAAATGGCCAATATCTTCGAGCGCGTCGGTTTCGACGCCTACGACGTGCACATGAGCGACCTGATCGAAGGCCGCGTGCAGCTGGGTGACTTCCGCGGCATCGCCGCCTGCGGTGGTTTCAGCTACGGCGACGTGCTGGGTGCGGGCCGCGGTTGGGCAACCTCCATCCTCGAACGTCCGGCACTGCGTGAGGCCTTCGCGGCCTTCTTCGCCCGCCCGGATACCTTCGCGCTGGGCGTGTGCAACGGTTGCCAGATGATGAGTCAGCTCAAGGACATCATCCCCGGTGCCGAACACTGGCCGAAGTTCCTGCGCAATGCCGGCGAGCAGTTCGAAGCACGCACCGCATTGCTCGAGATCGTCGAGTCGCCGTCGATCCTGCTGCGTGGCATGGCCGGCTCGCGCCTGCCGGTAGCGGTGGCACACGGCGAAGGCCGTGCCGAGTTTGACAGCGCGGTGGACCAGGCAGCAGCCAGCATCGCGCTGCGTTACGTCGACGGTGATGGCCGCGTGGCCACCCAGTACCCGCTCAATCCGAACGGCTCGCCCGACGGCATCACCGGCCTGACCACCAGCGATGGCCGCGTCACCATCCTGATGCCGCACCCGGAACGCACCCCGCGCACGGTCAACCTGAGCTGGGCACCAAGCAGTTGGGGCGAAGATTCGCCGTGGCTGCGCATGTTCCGCAACGCACGGGTATGGTGCGGCTGAACAGGCGACGCTGTTTGGAGTGCATTGCCGTCCTTTGACGTTTGAAGAAGCCCGCAGGCCGACGCCTGCGGGCTTCTGCGTTGTGGGGTCTCGATTCGGCTCCAGCTGCTCGGCTGTATCCGAAAGCAGGAGCGCGGAGTGCTTCGGATGCGGATGGATTGGAAGTGCCGCAAGCACTGGCATTCAGCGGCTTTGGGGGTCCAGCGCATCTGTGACCGTGAGGCTCCTATCCGCTCAGCCCGCGCGGAGCACCTCAAACCGTTGTAAGCAAAGTCCGTCAGTAAACTGACATTTCCGCGAGATCCGTTTGCTCTTCCGCAGGCAACAGTTGGCGCAACTTGCCTTGTTGCAATGCAACTGTTTCGCGTTTTTAAGAAAGATGAAGCCATTTTCTTCGCGGGCGCATCGAAATCAGCTAAAAGCCCGCAGCCCAAGGCTTGCAGGAAACTTAACGCCTTCATCTTCCGGAAGGCCGAGTTTGATGCTCCTGCGCACAGTCGCGACTAGGCAACTGTTTCAGAAGAAATTTTTCCAAATGTCTCATCAAGGCGCGAGATTTGTGCGGATCTTCACAGAACTTGTTTGTTCGCCAAGTATTTGACGAATCATGAATCGTCGATTAAGACTCCATCCATCCCGTAGTCACCCGACAGGTATGGAGTTAGGGGGGTAGACCGCGACAGGCGTGAGCCTCACGTGCCCAGCTGTATCGGGACCGGGACCACAACACCACAGGGGGATCGTTGGGCGCGCCAGTCCAGCGATGGGGTTTTCTGCAAGCGAAAAAACCCGTCCACTTGAGGAGCAGCAGCGATGAACCGGATCTACCGCAAGGTATGGAACAAGGCATTGGGGCAGTTGGTGGTGGCGTCGGAGTTGGCATCGTCCAGCTCGGCCGGTGTGGTCATGGATGAGCGGCATAGCGCCGGGTTGCGCCTGCAAGCCTTGTCGGTTGCCGTTGCGTTGGGTCTGGGAGCAGGTGCCTGGGTAACAGCGGCACAGGCTCAGTCGGTGGAAGTAGGCGGCAACGCGCAATGCATCGTGCTCGGCAGTGCGACCCTGGTGGATTGCGCCATCGCCAGCAGTGCTGATGCCTCAGGCACGAATGCAGTCGCCATCGGCGCAGGAACGGTAGCCTCTGCCGCAGGCAGCGTGGCACTGGGGGCAGGCTCGATTGCTGATCGCGCCAACACGATATCGGTTGGTTCGGCTGGCAACGAACGACAGATCAGCAACGTTGCTGCCGGTACTGCCGGTACTGATGCGGTAAACCTTGATCAACTCAATGCGGCCGCAGACGGCGCACTGTTGGCCGGTCGCTATTTCAAGGCCAATGGTGCGGCCGATGGCAGCGATGATGCGGTGGCCAGCGGCGAAGGTGCGATGGCTGCGGGCGTTGGCTCGCTGGCCAGTGGTGTGGAAAGTACTGCGGTGGGCAGCTACAACGTGGCTGCCGGCAACTATTCCAGCGCGGTGGGCTATGTAAATACCGCCAACGGTGAGAACAGTTCGGCCGTCGGCAATTTCAACCAGGTTGATGGTGCCAACAGCAGCGCCTTCGGTGCCGGAAACCTTGTCGATGGTGACAATGCGATTGCCTTGGGCAGCAACAGCATTGCCAGTGGTGATGGCAGCGTGGTGATCGGTGATGGCGCCTACGCCGCAGCTGACGATGCTACTGCGGTTGGCTCGGGCAGTCTTGCCAGCGAGCTGGGCAGCACCGCCGTTGGCAGTGATGCTGAAGCCTCGGGTGCCTTTGCAACCGCGCAGGGCAGCCGGGCGCTGGCCTCAGGGCAGCAGGCAACGGCCAACGGTTTCCGTGCCGATGCCAGCGGTCGCGGCACCACCGCGCTCGGTGCCTACAGCTCAGCCTCCGGTGACCTCGCTTCGGCAGTGGGCTATGGCGCTGACGCCAGCGGTGACTACGGCGTTGCGATGGGTCTTGGCGCTTCCGCGTCGGCTACCAGCACCACGGCGGTGGGTGAATCGGCGATTGCTTCGGGTGAGGAGTCCACTGCGGTGGGTGGCACCACTTTCGGTGGCTTCATCAGCACCGAAGCATCGGGCACTGGCGCGTCGGCGTTTGGTAATGGTGCGTGGGCGATAGGTGAGTACGCTACCGCGATCGGTTTCAACAGCTGGGCCGATGCTGACAATTCCACCGCGCTCGGTCAAAGCGCCACCGCGGCAGCGGTCAACAGCGTCGCCATCGGTGCAAATTCCTGGGCGGATCGCGAGAACAGCGTGTCGGTGGGTGATGTCGGCAGCGAACGCCAGATCACCAATGTTGCTGCTGGTACCGAAGACACCGATGCGGTGAACAAGTCGCAGCTGGACGAGGTCGCAGCGGTCGCGGAAAACACCAGCAAATACTTCACCGCAACGGGCAGCGTCGACAGTGATGCCGGTGCCTATGCGGAAGGAGACGCAGCGACGGCGGGCGGTGAAGCCAGCAACGCAATCGGCACTGGTGCCTCGGCCTACGGCAACGGCGCCAATGCTGTCGCCAACGGTGCGACCGCAGTCGGCATGAACGCGTTGGCCACGGGCCAGAACAGCGCCGCCTTCGGCCAGAACGCCGAAGCCACTGGCCCGGCGGCGGTCGCCGTTGGCGGCAATGCAGTGGACGCCGATGGCAATCCCTTGATCACCTTTGGCGGGCAGCCGGTGACCACCGGCGCGACCAGCGCCGGCCTCGGCGGTACCGCCGTTGGTGCAAGTGCCAGTGCGGAAGGCTTTGCTGCCACCGCTGCCGGTCTCGGCGCCTTCGCGCAGGGTGCGCAGTCTTCCGCATTCGGTGCGGTGGCCAATGCAACCGGCGACTACAGCACGTCGGTAGGCAGCCAGAGTGCGGCATCGGGAACCAGCAGTGTCGCAGTCGGTGGCCCGATCGACCTCATACCGGGGCTGGGCTTCTTCGTTGATACCCAGGCCAGTGGTGAAGCGTCCACGGCGCTGGGTGCAGGCGCGATTGCCTCCGGTGACTACGCGCTGGCATCAGGTGCATTGAGTGAAGCGGCCGGGGCTGAGAGCACAGCTGTCGGCTACTTTGCGTATGCGGCTGGTGACAACGCCAGTGCGCTGGGCGCGGAGAGCTGGGCCAGCGGCGCCAACAGCACGGCGGTTGGCTTCTACAGCACCAGCTTTGGCGCGGACAGCACCGCGCTGGGTGCGAATGCCACCGCCAACGCTGCCAACAGCGTTGCCTTGGGCGCGGACTCGCTGGCAGATCGTGCCAATAGCGTGTCGGTTGGAGCGGAGGGAGCCGAGCGGCAGATCACCAATGTTGCTGCAGGTACCGAGGGCACCGATGCGGTCAACCTCGACCAACTCACTGCGGTTGCTGATGGCGCCGAACTGACCGCGCGCTACTTCAAGGCCAATGGCGCCGCCGATGGCAGTGACGACACGGTCGCCAGCGGCGACGGTGCAACCGCTGCCGGTGTCGGCTCGCTGGCAAGCGGTGCGCAGAGCACGGCGGTGGGCAGCTACAACGTCGCAGCCGGTGACTATTCCAGTGCGGTCGGCTACGTGAACACCGCCAATGGCACGAACAGCTCGGCGGTCGGCAACTTCAACCAGGTGGACGGCGAAAACAGCAGCGCGTTCGGTATGGCCAATCTGGTCGATGGTGCCAATGCAATTGCCTTGGGTAGCAACAGCGTCGCCAGCGGTGACGGCAGCGTGGTGATCGGCGACGGCGCCTTGGCCGATGCCGACGATGCGCTTGCGATCGGCTCAGGAAGCGTTGCCAGTGGCGAAGGCGCCAGCGCGGTGGGTGCAGGTGCGGAGGCCTCGGGCGCATTCGCTACGGCACAAGGATCGCAGGCGCTGGCCTCCGGCCAGCAAGCACTGGCCAGCGGCTTCCGTGCCGAGGCCAGTGGTCGTGGTACCACGGCGGTCGGCAGCTACGCGGTTGCCTCCGGTGACCTCGCCTCGGCTGTGGGTTATGGCGCGCAGGCCAGCGGCGACTACGGCGTTGCAATGGGTCTGGCTGCAGAAGCATCCGGCGCCAGCACCACCGCAGTGGGCGAATCGGCTATTGCCTCGGGTGAGGAGTCGACTGCCGTCGGCGGTACCACCTACGGCGGCTTGATCAGCACCGAGGCATCGGGCACTGGTGCGGCGGCGTTCGGCAATGGCGCCTGGGCCTTGGGCGAGTACGCAACGGCGATTGGTTTCAACAGCTGGGCCGATGCGGACAACTCCACCGCATTGGGCCAGAGCGCGGTGGCCGAAGCGGTCAACAGTGTCGCCATCGGTGCGAACTCCTGGGCTGATCGTGAGAACAGCGTATCGGTGGGTGATGTTGGCAGCGAGCGCCAGATCACCAATGTTGCCGCCGGCACCGAAGGTACCGACGCGGTCAACAAGAACCAGCTGGATGAGGTGGCTGCTGTGGCCGGGACCACCAGCAAGTACTTCACCGCCACCGGCAGCGTCGACAGTGATGCCGGCGCCTATGCAGAGGGCGACAACGCCACGGCTGCTGGTGAGGCCACCAATGCGATTGGCAGTGGCGCATCGGCCTTCGGCAGCGGTGCCAATGCGGTGGCTGATGGCGCAACCGCAGTCGGCATGAACGCCCTGGCCAGCGGTCAGAACGCGGCCGCGTTTGGTCAGAACGCGCAGGCGATGGGCCCCGGCGCGGTGGCAGTTGGCGGCAATGCGGTGGATGCCAATGGTGACCCGCTGATCAACGTCGGCGGTGCACCGGTGCAGACTGGTGCCACCAGCGCCGGAGTTGGTGGTACTGCGCTGGGTGCCAGTGCCAATGCCGAAGGCTTCGCGGCGACGGCAACCGGTGTTGGTGCTTACGCCAAGGGCGATCAGTCCACCGCAAGCGGTGCGGTCGCCAATGCACTGGGCAACTACAGCACCGCGACCGGCTCGCAAAGCTATGCAGAAGGCGTCGGTACTACGGCAGTCGGCTACAACGCAGCCGCGTACGACGACGGCAACGTCGCTGTCGGTCGCAATGCCTCGGCATTGGGCGCCGGTAGTCTGGCGATCGGTGATGGTGCCGAAACAGGCTTTGGCTTGTTCGGCATAGGCGCAACCAACGCAGTGGCCATCGGCAGTGGTAGCTGGGCGTTCGGTGACGATGCAACCTCAGTTGGTGCCAATGCCTGGGCGTTCGGCCAGCAGAGCACCGCCATCGGCACCGATGCCGAGGCAGGTGCCACCAACTCGGTGGCGCTGGGTGCAGGTTCGATAGCCGGTCGCGACAACACGGTGTCGGTGGGCGATGTGGGTGCCGAGCGGCAAATCACCAATGTGGCTGCTGGTACCGAAGGCACCGATGCAGTCAACGTCGATCAGCTCAATGCTGCAGCCGAGGGTGCATTGCTGGCCGGGCGTTACTTCAAGGCAAATGGCGCGGCCGACGGCAGTGACGACGCGGTCGCCAGTGGTGACGGCGCAACCGCCGCCGGTGTTGGCTCCGAGGCATCCGGTGCACAAAGCACGGCAGTGGGCAGCTACAACGTTGCCGCCGGTGATTACTCCAGTGCCGTCGGCTATGTGAATACTGCCAACGGCAGCAACAGCTCGGCGTTCGGTAACTTCAACCAGGTGGACGGCGCCAACAGCAGCGCGTTCGGCTTCGCCAACCTGGTCGATGGCGACAATGCGATTGCATTGGGCAGCAACAGCGTGGCCAGCGGTGAAAGCGCCATCGTGATCGGCAATGGCGCTTTTGCCTTGGCCAGCGGTGCCGCAGCAATCGGTATGAATGCAGTAGCCAGCGGTCAGAATGCAGCGGCCTTCGGCCAGAACGCACAGGCCACCGGCCCAGGCGCGGTGGCGGTGGGCGGCAATGCCGTAGATGAAAATGGCGATCCGTTGATCACCTCCAATGGCCAGCCGGTGCAGACCGGTGCCACCAGTGCCGGTGTCGGTGGCACCGCGCTCGGTGCCAGTGCCAATGCCGCAGGCTTTGCCGCCACCGCAACCGGTGTTGGTGCATGGGCGCAGGGTGATCAGTCCACTGCCAGTGGTGCGGTTGCCAATGCCGTTGGCAACTTCAGTACCGCCACCGGCTCGCAGTCGTATGCAGAAGGTGCGGGCACCACGGCAGTTGGCTACAACGCGGCAGCTTATGAGGACGGCAACGTTGCAGTGGGTCGCAACGCTTCTGCACTGGGCGAGGGCAGCCTGGCGATAGGTGACGGTGCCGAAACCGGCTTCGGCTTCTTCGGCATCGGTGCGACCAATGCCGTCGCCATCGGCAGCGGCAGCTGGGCCTTTGGTGACGATGCAACCGCAGTTGGCGCCAATGCCTGGGCCTTCGGCCAGCAGAGCACGGCCATTGGTACGGGAGCGGAAGCCGGTGCCACCAACTCGGTGGCGCTGGGTGCAGGTTCGATCGCCGCCCGCGACAACACGGTATCGGTGGGTGATGCAGGTGCCGAACGGCAGATCACCAATGTTGCCGCAGGTACCGAGGGCACCGATGCGGTCAACAAGGACCAGCTCGATGAAGTAGCCGCGGTAGCTGCGGAAGGCCAGACCACGGCCAAGTACTTCAAGGCAACCGGTAGCGCTGACAGTGATGCTGGTGCCTATGCTGAAGGTGACAACGCAACTGCCTCTGGCGAAGCCACCAACGCCATCGGCATTGGCGCATCTGCCTTCGGCAGTGGCGCCAATGCAGTGGCTGATGGTGCAACGGCAGTCGGCATGAACGCCTTGGCCAGCGGCCAGAACGCAGCCGCGTTTGGCCAGAATGCCCAGGCGATGGGTCCCGGTGCGGTGGCCGTGGGTGGCAATGCGGTGGATGCGAACGGTGATCCACTGATCAACGTAGGCGGTGCGCCGGTGCAGACCGGTGCCACCAGTGCCGGTGTGGGTGGTACCGCGTTGGGTGCTAGTGCCAATGCGGAAGGCTTCGCGGCGACGGCAACCGGTGTCGGCGCGTACGCCAAGGGTGATCAGTCCACCGCCAGCGGCGCGGTTGCCAATGCGCTTGGCAACTACAGCACCGCCACTGGCTCGCAAAGCTATGCCGAAGGTACTGGCACCACCGCAGTCGGCTACAACGCAGCTGCGTATGAAGACGGCAATGTTGCAGTCGGTCGCAATGCGTCAGCGCTGGGTGAAGGCAGCCTGGCGATTGGTGATGGTGCCGAGACCGGCTTTGGCTTCTTCGGCATTGGCGCGACCAATGCGGTAGCCATTGGCAGCGGCAGCTGGGCGTTTGGCGATGACGCAACGGCAGTGGGTGCCAATGCCTGGGCAGTTGGCCAACGCACCACCGCGATTGGCATGGGCAGTGAAGCCAGTGGCGAGAATGCGGTGGCCCTGGGTGCCGGTTCGGTGGCCAGTCGTGACAACGCGGTGTCGGTTGGCGATGCAGGCGCAGAGCGCCAGATCACCAACGTCGCCGCCGGCACCGAAGCAACCGATGCGGTCAACAAGTCGCAGCTGGATGCTGTCGCCGGCGTTGCAGGGGAGACCAACAAGTACTTCCGGGCGACCGGCGATGGCGTGGCGACTGCCAGTGGTAGCAATGCGGTGGCATCGGGCTCGGCCGCACTTGCCAGTGCCGAACGCAGCACCGCGCTTGGTGCTTCCAGCACCGCAAGCGCCAATGGGGCAACCGCGGTGGGTGCGGATGCCGCAGCGAAGGCCAGCAACAGCACCGCACTCGGCCGGCAGACCTCGATCACCGCAGTCAACGGTGTCGCCATCGGCTACGGCGCGTTTGCCAGCAACGGCGTCAACAGCGTTGCTATCGGTGCAGGCGCAGGCGTCTCCGGCGCCAATTCGGTTGCCTTGGGCGCGGGTTCGCGCGCGGTCGAAGCCAACGTGGTGTCGGTGGGCGGTGGCAACGGCAGCAACGGTCCGGTGACGCGTCGCATTGTCAACGTCGGCGCAGGGCGTATTGCCGAAGGCAGTACCGACGCAGTGACAGGTGGTCAGCTGCATGTCACCAACCAGCGTGTCGGTGCGGTGGAGACCCGCGTTACCGACATCGACGGTCGTATCGGCAGTATCGAGGGCGTGACCGCCAATGCGGTGACCTACGACGATGCCAGCCGTGACAAGCTGACCCTGGCGGGCGTGCAGGGAACAACCTTGGACAACGTGGCAGCCGGAGCCATTGCGGCTGGCAGCATGCAGGCCATCAACGGCGGGCAGCTGTTCCAGTCGCTGGGCAATATGGCCAGCTTCCTTGGCGGTGGCGCCGGCGTTGGCATGCAGGGCATGTTTGTAGCCCCGACCTATGTCATCCAGGGGGCCAGTTACAACAATGTGGGTGCAGCGTTGTCGGCGCTCGATGGTCAGGTCACCTCCCTCAACAACCGTATCGCCAGCAATGGGAACGGGAACGGGAACGGCCATGGCAATGGAAACGGAAACGGAAACGGGCATGGAAATGGCAACGGCAACGGCAATGGTCCCCGCGGAGCGGCTGAGAGCAGTGGTGTAGCGTTGGGCGAGCAGGCCAAGGCCAACAACGTCGCAGGTAGTGCCATCGGCAACAACAGCTATGCACATGGCCCGAACGACACCGCGATAGGCAGCAACTCCCGCGTCAACGCCGACGGCAGCACCGCGGTAGGTGCCAATACCAGCATCGCAGCGGTGGCCACCAATGCGGTGGCGGTGGGTGAAAGTGCCACCGTCAGCGTTGCCTCGGGTACGGCGATTGGGCAGGGTTCCAGCGTCACCGCAACCGGTGCCGTTGCCTTGGGGCAGGGGTCGATCGCCGATCGCGCCAACAGCGTGTCGGTCGGCAGCAGTGGCCATGAGCGGCAGATCACCAGCGTTGCCGCTGGTACGCAGGCCACCGATGCAGTCAACAAGGCGCAGTTGGATAGCGGCATCACCGCTGCCAACACCTATACCGATACCAAGTTCAGCAGCATGGCTGACAGTTTCGACATCTTCCGTGGCGATATCGACAAGCGTCTGCGTCATGTCGATCGTCGCCTCGATCGCCAGGGCGCGATGAGCGCAGCCATGTTGAACATGGCCACCAGTGCTGCGGGCGTACGCACGCAGAACCGGGTCGGCGTAGGCGTCGGCTACCAGGGCGGCGAATCGGCGCTGTCCGTGGGCTACCAGCGCGCCATCAGTGATCGCGCGACCGTCACCTTTGGTGGTGCATTCACCAGTGACGACAGCTCGGTGGGCGTCGGTGCCGGCTTCGGTTGGTAAGCGGTTTGGTTTTGCCCCCGCCTGCTGCGGCGGGGGCTTCCAGGTTCATTGGTAGTGGCCGTGCCGCCCCCGCAGTACGGCTGTTGCGAGCCAGGACGGCAAAGCGATGCAGCGTTGAGTTCCATCCCTGTTCTATCAAGACGAGAGATCCGACATGAAGAAGAAGACCCAGCTTGGTTTGGCGATTGCCGGTGCCGTACTGATGGCTTCGATCGGCGTGCCTGCCGCATCTGCTGCCGGAATTGGACCTGCGAAGGTAATAGGCTTGAGTTCGTCCACGGTGGACAGCAGCGGCGGCTATCGGTTCGTGGTGAAGTACCGGGCCGGCAGCAGCGAGCTGCGTGATGCGGCCACGCTCAACCGTGGTCTGGGTGCAGCGGCCGCGCGTGCCGGCCTGGATCGGGCGGTGGCAAAGACGTCCCGCGCTGCGGCACAGCCTGCAGTCCAGGCCGCGTTGCTGCGGCGCATGGGCGCACCGGGCTGGAGCGTGGTCAAGACCTCGCGGGCGCTCAACGCGCAGGAGGCGGCCGATTTCGTCCGTGAGCTCAAGGCCAATCCGGCAGTGGAGCGCGCGGACATCGATCGCATGTACCAACGCATGGCCGACGTCGCCCCGTCGATGGTCCCAACCGATCCGAATTACGCGCAGTACCAGTGGAACTTTTTCAATGCGACTTCGGGCGTACGCGCACCGCAGGCCTGGGACATCTCGCAGGGCGAAGGCGTGGTGGTGGCGGTGATCGATACCGGCATTGTCCAGGGCAACCCGGACCTGCAGAACAATGTGATTCCCGGCTACGACATGATCAGCGACAAGCGTGTGTCGCGTCGCGACACCGATGCGCGCGTGGCCGGTGGCTGGGATATGGGCGATTGGGTCGAAGCCAATTACTGCACGGGCTGGGCTACTGGTGGCTCGCACGCGGCCGATGTCAGTTCCTGGCATGGCAGTCACGTGTCAGGCACCATCGCCCAGGAAACCAACAACGGCGTCAGGGTGGCTGGCTTGGCTTACAAAGCCAAGGTAGTGCCGATCCGCGTGCTCGGCTCCTGCGGTGGTTTTGGTAGCGATATTTCCGACGGAATCATCTGGGCCGCTGGTGGTGAGGTACCGGGTTTGCCGCTCAACGCCAATCCTGCCGAAGTCATCAATATGAGTCTGGGCAGCGGTTCGCCTTCTACCTGTCCGACCGAGTACCAGGAAGCCATTGATCTGGCCAACAGCAAGGGTGCAATCGTCGTGGTAGCCGCTGGCAATGACAACGCCAATGCCGGCAGCTACACGATGTCTTCCTGCAATAACGTGATCAGCGTTGGTGCCACCGGCATCACTGGTGCGCGTGCCTATTACTCCAACTACGGTGCACGAGTGGATCTGTCGGCGCCTGGCGGCGGCGGTGCCGGCGACGGCAACCCGAACGGCTATATCTGGCAGGTGATGAACGGCGGCGAGAAGGGACCGGAGCCGAGCAACTGGATCCTCGGCGGCATGGGCGGTACCTCGATGGCATCGCCGCATGTGGCTGCTGCGGTGGCAATGGTACAGAGCGTGGTCGACACGCCGCTGACCCTGAACCAGATGCGTGACCTGCTGAAGACGACCGCCACGCCGTTCCCGGTGGCGATCCCGGCCAGCACCCCGATCGGTGCCGGCATCCTGAACATCAATGCCGCGTTGGTAAAGGCCACCACGCCGCCATGCGATCCCAACGTGGAGCAATGTGGTCCGGACGCGACACCCTTGGTCAACAAGGTCGCCGTGACCGGCATTGCCGGCAGCAGCGGCAGCGAAACGGTCTACAGCTTCCAGGCCGAGTCCGGCAAGGTGCTGACCTTCATGACCTACGGTGGCAGCGGCGACGTATCGGTGTATGTCCGCTACGAGGCGGTGGCGAGCAGCAGCGAATTCGACGCCAAATCGACCCGCGGCGGTAACAGCGAAACGGTGCGCATCAACAAGCCGCAGGCTGGCACCTACTACGTCACCCTGGTTGGGGCGAGCTCGTATAGCGGTGTGAGTCTGGTTGCCCGTCAGTAATTCTGACTATCGTGCGACCTTGGAGCCCCGGCATCGCCGGGGTTCTTTTTGCCCGTAATGCGGGTTCATGTGCACGACCCGGGGGTGCGAACTGCTAAAGTTCGGCCAACACAGGAGGATTGCGTGAACGCGGTAGCCCACGACGCTCAACTTGCGCCATCACCTGCCGATCACATCGTCACCGAGCTGCTGGCGCAGGGCCGATTGAAAGAGGCTGACCTGCAGCGCGCCCGCCAGTTGCAGCGTGAATCCGGTGGCGACCTGCTGGTGTTGCTGGCACGGTTGGGGCTGGTGTCCGAGCGCGACCATGCTGAAGCCTGTGCCAAGGTACTGGAGCTGCGGCTGCTTGCCGCCCGCGATCTGCCCGAACAGCCGCCTGAGCTGGTGGAAGGCGTGGAGCCGGTGCCGCTGCGCTTCCTCAAGCAGTTCCTGGTGCTGCCGCTGGGTGAGCAACGTGGCCGCATCCTGCTGTGGATGGCCGATCCCCAGGATGGCTACGCGATCGATGCGATCCGCCTCGCTACCGGTTGCGAGGTTGCCCCGGTGGTTGGCGTGCGCAGCGAAGTGGATGAGCTGATCGAGCGCTGGTATGGGCAGGGCCGTACCGCGATGGGCACCATCCTGGAAACCACCGATGGTGAACTTGCGCCGCTGGACGATATCGAGCACCTGCGCGACCTGGCCTCCGAAGCGCCGGTCATCCGTCTGGTCAATCTGCTGATCCAGCGGGCAGTGGAGCTGCGCGCGTCGGACATCCACGTCGAGCCGTTCGAGAACCGGCTGAAGGTGCGCTATCGCGTCGATGGTGTGTTGGTCGATGGCGAAAGCCCGCCGGTCAACCTCACCGCGGCGGTAATCAGCCGTATCAAGATCATGGCCAAGCTCAACATCGCCGAGCGCCGGCTGCCGCAGGATGGCCGCATCATGTTGCGGGTACAGGGCAAGGAGCTGGACCTGCGCGTCAGCACCATGCCCACCGCACACGGCGAAAGCGTGGTCATGCGCCTGCTCGACCGCGAAGCGGTGGTGTTTGATTTCCAGCGGCTGGGCTTCAGCGAGGATTTCCTGCCGCAGTTCCGCAAGGTGCTGGAGCAGCCGCACGGCATCCTGCTGGTTACCGGTCCTACCGGCTCGGGCAAGACCACCACGCTGTACACCGCGTTGAACCAGCTCAATACCGACAAGGTCAAGATCATCACCGTCGAGGACCCGGTGGAATACCAGCTGGAGGGCATCAACCAGATCCAGGCCAAGCCGCAGATCGGGCTGGATTTCGCCAATGCCCTGCGCAGCATCGTGCGCCAGGACCCGGATATCATCATGATCGGCGAAATGCGCGATCTGGAAACCGCGCGCATCGCGATCCAGTCGGCGCTGACCGGCCACTTGGTGCTGTCCACCCTGCATACCAACAACGCCGCCGGTGGCATCACTCGTTTGTTGGACATGGGGGTGGAAGACTACCTGCTCACTTCCACCATCAACGGCATCCTCGCCCAGCGTCTGGTACGCAGGTTGGAGCCGACCCACGCGCTGCGCTACCGCGCGTCGGAAGAGGAGATCGAGCGCTTCGGCCTGCGCCGCTTCCAGCCGCAGGGCGACATCCATCTCTACCGCGCGCAGCCATCGGCGCTGGCGCCGACCGGTTACCTCGGCCGCACCACCATCGTCGAGTTCCTGTTGATGGATGATGCGCTGCGCAATGCGGTGATGCGCAAAGCCGGCATGGGCGAGATCGAACAGATCGCACGCAAGGCTGGCATGCGCACCATGTACGAAGATGGCATCGGCAAGGCGCTGCGCGGTGAGACCACGCTGGAAGAAGTATTGCGGGTGACGGAGGACGCATGAGCCATAGCGTTTACCCGGAGCGGCTCTGCTGATGCCGCGTTACCGATACAAGGCACTGGATGCCCGCGGCGACCTGCTCGAAGGACAGATGGATGCAGCCAGCGAAGGCGAGGTGATCGCACGCCTGCAGGAGCAGGGCCACCTGCCGGTGGAAGCCAAGCCGGCGACCGGCTCGGCGTTCGAGGGCGGCGGTTGGAAGCAATGGCGGCAGCGTCCGTTTGCCGACGCCACCCTGGTCCAGTTCACCCAGCAGCTGGTAACGCTGTTGAGCGCCGGGCAGCCCCTGGACCGGGCTTTGTCGATCCTGATGGAGACGCCGGAAGACCAGCGCTCGCAACGGGTGATTGCCGATATCCGCGACAGCGTGCGCGGCGGCGCGCCACTGTCGCAGGCGCTGGAGCGGCAGCACGGCCTGTTCTCGCGGCTGTACGTGAACATGGTGCGTGCTGGCGAAGCCGGCGGCAGCCTGCACGAAACCCTGCAGCGCCTGGCCGATTATCTGGAGCGCAGTCAGGAACTGAAAGGGCGGGTCATCAACGCCCTGATCTATCCGGCGATCCTGCTGGTGGTGGTAGGTCTGGCCCTGCTGTTCCTGCTCGGCTACGTGGTGCCGCAGTTCTCGCTGATGTACCAAAGCCTCGATGTGACCCTGCCGTGGTTTACCCGCGTGGTGCTGGAAGTCGGCCTGCTGGTACGCGAGGGCTGGCTGGTTTTCATTGTGGTGCCGGCGCTGTTGTTGCTGTGGGTGGAACGCAAGCGGCGCGACCCGGTATTCCGTCTGGCATTTGATATCTGGTTGTTGAAGCGGCAAATGATTGGCGGACTGGTTGCCAAGCTGGAGAGCGCGCGACTTGCGCGCACGCTTGGCACCTTGCTGCGCAATGGCGTGCCGCTGCTGGCTGGGCTGGGCATTGCCCGCAACGTGCTCGGCAACCGTGCACTGGTCGCTGACGTGAGTGAAGCCGCCGAGGCGGTGAAGAACGGTGCCGGCTTGGCCTCGTCGCTGGGCCGCAATGGCCGCTTCCCGCGGCTGGCCCTGCAGATGATCCAGGTCGGCGAAGAGTCGGGCACGCTGGAAAGCATGCTGCTCAAGACCGCCGACACCTTTGAACAGGAAAGTGCCCGCGCCATCGACCGCATGTTGGCGGCGCTGGTGCCGGTGATCACCTTGTTGTTGGCGTCGGTGGTGGGCGTGGTCATCATCGCGGTGCTGGTGCCGCTGTACGACCTGACCAATGCCATCGGTTAACCCCTGAATTTTGCAGAAGGATGAAGCAATGAGGCGAACCCTGAAACAACCGCTGTCACGCGCACGCCAGGCCGGCATGAGCCTGTTGGAAATCATCATCGTCATCGTGCTGATCGGTGCGGTGCTGACCTTGGTCGGCAGCCGTGTGCTGGGCGGTGCCGACCGTGGCAAGGCCAACCTTGGCAAGACCCAGATCCAGACGCTGGCCAGCAAGGTGGAGAACTACAAGCTAGATACCGGCCGCTTGCCGAGCAAGCTGGACGACCTGTCCACGCAGCCTGCAGGTGTGGCGGGTTGGTTGGGCCCGTATTCGAAGCCGGCCGAGTTCAATGACCCGTGGGGCAATCCGGTGCAGTACCGGGTACCGGGTGAAGGTCGTCCGTTCGATCTGATCAGCCTTGGCGCCGACGGCCAGCCCGGCGGCGAAAGCTACAACGCCGACATCCGCTACGAATAAGCCTTGATGGTCGTGACGCGCTTTCCACTACCGTTTGCTGCCACGCGTGCCGTATCCGCGTGGCCCGCAGGCATGCGCGGCATGTCCTTGCTGGAGATGGTGCTGGTGCTGGCGTTGGTCGCCGCGCTGGCGATGATGGCTGCGATGGCGATGAGTGGTGGCATGGACGGCATGCAGCTGCGCTCGACCGGCAAGACGCTGGCGGCCGAACTGCGTTATGCGCGTACCCGTGCGATCAGTACCGGGGTCGCACAGCAGCTGCAGATCAATCCGGGCAGCCGTCGTTGGCAGGGCGCGGACGGTCACCATGGTGAGCTGCCACAGGCGCTGGTGGTGACATTCACCGGCGCTGGGCAATTGCAGGCGCGCAAGGACGAAGGCGTCGTGCGTTTCTTCGAGGATGGCGCCTCCAGCGGCGGCCGCATTGAACTGCGCGCAGGCAAGGCGGTGTGGCGGATCGACGTTGCGTGGATCACCGGCGAGGTCAAGGCCGGCCCGCTGCGCGAGGGCGCTGGATGAAGCGCCAACGCGGTTATTCGTTGATTGAAGTGATCGTCGCCTTCGCCTTGTTGGCCTTGGCGATGACCTTGCTGCTGGGCAGCCTGTCCGGTGCTGCGCGGCAGGTCAGCATGGCCGACGGTTACGGCCGCGCCGCCCTGCATGCGCAATCGCTGCTGGCGGTCGCGGGGGTTGAAGCGCCATTGCAGGCCGGGCGTCAGCAGGGGGAGTGGGAGCAGGGCCGTTATCACTGGAGCCTGCAGGTTTCCCCTTATGTTGAGCCACGCCAGCAACAGCCGCGGCTGTGGTTGCTGGACCTGCAGGTGCGCTGGGGCGACAGCGCGCAGGAACAACTACATTGGCGCACCCTGCGGCTGCGCGCCAATGCGCCGCTGGAAGTGCTGCCATGAGGCCCTCATTGCGTCATCCGCTGCGGGCACGTGGCTTCACCCTGATCGAGGTATTGCTGGCCACCGTGCTGTTGGCGGCAGGCATGGCACTGGCGTTCGCCGCGGTGCGCTCGACGCTCGCGATCAGTAGCCGCGGCGAGGCGATTGCCAGCGGCAGCGAGCGCATGCGCGCGGTGGAAGGTTTTCTGCGCAGGCGTCTGGTCTCGGCGATGCCCCTGGCGCTGGAACGCGACGCCCTCAGTGGCAACTCCGCAGTGTTTACCGGCAGCCCGACGCAGCTGCGCTTTGTGGCCAATGTGCCGGATTACCTGGGCCGTGGCGGCCCCTACCTGCACACGCTGGAGGTCAGCGGCAGCGGTGCGACGCGGGAGCTGCGTCTGGGCTTGACCCTGTTGCAATCCGGCCAGCTGCTGGAGGAGAACCCGCCGCGCGGCAGCGAGTTGCTGGCAGATGGGCTGAAGCAGGTAAAGCTGCGCTATCGCGGCATCGAACCGGGCACGACTGCAATGGGGCGCTGGCAGGACAACTGGGAGGTCCCGGGCCGCATGCCGATGCTGGTGTCGATTGAAATCACGCCCGCGCAGGGTGCAGCCTGGCCGCCGCTGGTGGTGGCCTTGCCGCAGTCCTCGATTGCCGGGAGCTGGCGGTGAAGGCGCGCGGTGCAGCCCTGGTGTTGGTGCTGTGGGTGGTGGCTTTGTTGGCCACGACCATTGCCGCATTTGCCTTGACCGCGCGTGTCGAACACCTGCAGGGCCGGGTCACCGGTGACCTGGCCGGGGGCGAACAGATTGCCCACGCCGGCATCGACTATGCATTGTCGCGGATGCGCGCCACCCCGACCCAGCCCAGCTGGCGCGCCGATGGCCGCCCTTATCGCTGGCAGTTTGACGGCCGCACGGTGGAGCTGCGCATCGTCGATGAGACTGGCAAGGTTGATTTGAACCAGGCCGACCTGAACCTGCTGCAGGCCTTGCTGCGTGGCCTCGAACTGCCACCGGACAAGGCCGCGCGGTTGGCCGGCGCCATCGTCGATTGGCGTGATCCGGATTCACTGCTGCAGGTAGCTGGCGGCGCTGAGACCGCCGACTACCAGGCGGCCGGGTTGCCGTATGGCGCCAAGAACGCACCGTTCGACAGCGTCAGCGAACTGCAGCGTGTGCTCGGCATGGAACCAGCACTTTACGTACAGCTTGTGCCGCTGATGACGGTATACGGTAGCGCCCGGCCCAATCCGCGTTTTGCCCCCGGTCCGGTGTTGACCGCGATGGGAATGGATGCGGGTTTGATCCTGGCCCAGCGCGAACGTGAAGACGGCAATCCCGGAATGGGCGAAACTTCAGCCGGAGGGGGTGACACCGGCACTTACAGTGTCACCAGCAAGGTGCAATTGGTGGCCGAGCGACAGGCAGTTGTCCGCGCGGTGGTGCGTCTGAATCCCGGTGGTGTGGCTGGTGCACCGTATACGGTGCTGCAATGGGAACAGGGAGCGATGTCCAGATGACGGGGTTGCGTGAACGACTGGGGCAGGTGAGTGCACGCATCGTGCCGGGCGCCGGTGGCTTCTGGGCATGGTGGTCGCAGGCGTTGCTGTCCTGGCTGCCTTCGCGTTGGCGGGCATTGCTAGGGGTCTCCGATGCACGCTTACTGCTGGAGCCCGCCGACGCACAGCTGATGGTGTCGCTGTTGCAGGGCGGCCAACGGCAGTCGCTGCAGGTGCTGCCCAGCGGCTCGGTGCCCAACGAGGTGGATGCTGCCTTGCCGCCACGTGTGGCCGGCTTGCCGCGCTACGGGCTGTTGCCGGTCAGCGCAGTACTGCGCAAGCCCCTGCGCATGCCGGCCGCGGCCGAGACGCGCCTGCGCGAAGTGCTGGGTTTCGAAATTGACCGGCAAACTCCCTTCAGCGCCGCGCAGGTGTACTACGACGTGCGCCTGTTGCAGCGTCGCGACGACGGTCAATTGGATACCGAACTGGTGGTCGCACCGCGGCAGCTGGTGGATGCGTTGCTGGGTCCGGTTGAGGTGTGGCAGCAGCAGCTTGATGGCGTGGATGCGGTCGGTGCTGAAGGCCAGCCCTTGGGCGTGAATCTGCTGCCGCTGCCGATGCGCAGGCAGCGTATCGATCCGATGCGCAGGCTCAACCGACTGTTGTTGATCGCAGGCCTGGTGATGCTGGTGCTGGCCGCTTGGCAGTTGCTGGAGAACCGCCGCGCCGCCGCCGCGCAGTTGTCGACGCAGGTGGAGGCCTCGGCGGTGCGCGCACGGGCGGTGGCTGCGCAGCAGCAGCAGTTGCAGGATCTGGTCGATGGCCAGCAGTTCTTCACTGCACAGCGAGCTCAACAGCCTTCTGCCACCGAAATCATCAACGAACTCAGTCAGCGGCTGGGTGATGACACATCGCTGGAGAAACTCTCCATCGAAGGCGGGCGCATGCAGTTGATCGGCATGAGCGGCAGTGCCTCCTCGCTGGTCTCCAAGCTTGAAGGTTCCAAGCTGTGGAGGACGCCTTCACTGACCGGTGTGTTGCAGGCCGGCCAAGGCGCAGGGCGTGAGCGTTTTACCTTGACCGCCGAGCTGCGCAGGCCCAACCAGGAGGCTGCCGATGGCATCGCACCTCGCTCGCCGTGACCGCTGGTTGGCGCTGGGCTTGCTACTGGCCATATTGGGCTTGATCTACCTGCTGCTGGTGCAGCCCTTGTGGACCCGGCCGATGCTGGCGGTGGAAGCAGAAATCACCACCTTGCAGGAGCGCCAGCAGCGCATCGGCATGCAGTTGCGGCAGGCGCCGCAGGTCACGCAGCGGCTGCAGCAGGCGCAACAGACGCTGGCCGATCAACCCGGTTTCATGGCCGAAAATTCGGTGGAGCTGGCGACCTCCAAACTGGTGCAACGACTGGAGGAGGCTGCGCGCCTGGCCAGCCCGGACCAGCGCAGTTGTGCGATCAGCGACCGCTCGCCGTTGCCGGCCGACAGCACTGGCCGCTTTCCGCGGGTGGCGGTACAGGCGCGGCTGCGTTGCGGCATGAACGAATGGATGAGCGTGTTGCAGACATTGGAAACCGGAACACCGCAATTGCGCGTGGACCGGCTCGACATCCTGTCCGCCGGCTTGGGCGAAGGCGGTGGCGGACTGGACGTGAGTTTCGAGCTCAGCGGTCATCTGCGCCCCGGCGTAGTCGCGCCCGCCACGGAGGCAGCCAATGCGCAATGACGTAGCGGGCCTGCGCACCTGGTTGTTGGGCGCATTCGCGGGCTGGGCACTATTGGTCTGGGCCGCGTGCCTGTTTGGCCTGGGCAGCAGGATCGGCAGCAGCACTGCCGCACTGGACGTGCCGGCCTTGCCAGCGGTTCCGCAGCCTGCGCCGCTTGCGGTTGCCGACAATTCCGAGGCGTTGAGCCGGCCGCTGTTTGCCAGCGATCGGCGGCCGCACCCTTTTTTCATCGGCGAAGCCGGCGAACCCGCAGCAGCCAGTGTGCGCTTGACCGGTGTCTTGATGACGCCGGGCCTGGACATGGCCACACTGACCACCGAGCAGGGCAAGTCGCTACGTCTGCGCCTGGGCGGTGAGGTGCAGGATGGTTGGCAGCTGCTGTCGCTGCAGCCGCGCAGCGCCGTGGTCAGCGGGCCTGCAGGTACGCTCAATCTTGAGCTGCAGGTGTTCAGCGGCGGGCCCAAACCGCCAACAGACGGTGTTGCAGCGCCCATGCCTGGCAATGCGCAGCCGATACCTCCGCCGGTCAGCGTAGCCACACCGCCGCCTGCAGCCGACCCGGTTGCGCCATCGGCAGACCAGATCAAGGCGATTCGTGATCGCATCCAGGCCCGCCGTCGGCAGGCACAACAGAATCAGAACGGCGGCTCCGGCCGCCAGAACCCGTAGAGTGAGCGCATGACATCACGCATAGTTGCAGCCAGCCTGCTGATCGGTGCCCTGAGTGGCTGCGTCACCACGCCGACGCCGGATATCCGCCGCAATGCTGCGCCGGACACGCGCACGCCAGTCCCCGGCGAGGCAGCCCGTACCAGTCCGCTGAGCGCCGAAGAGGCACCCAAGGCCGACGACAACCAGGGGCGTGCGGTGATCCGGCGTGGCAATGGCACCGTGATCAATCGCGCTGCCGCCTCGGCACCGGCACCTGCGTTGACTGCGGCTGGCAACGGCACGGCGGTGTTCAACTTCGAAGGCGAATCGGTGCAGGCAGTCACCAAAGCCATCCTCGGCGACATGCTCGGCCAGAACTACGTCATCGCCCCAACGGTGCAGGGCACGGTAACCCTGGCTACACCCAAGCCGGTATCGCCGGCACAGGCACTGAATCTTTTGGAGATGGTGCTGGGCTGGAACAACGCCCGCTTGATCTACAGCGGTGGCCGTTACAACGTGGTGCCGGCCGACCAGTCGCTGGCAGGCACGGTCGCGCCGAGTACCGCACCGGCCTCGGCCGCACGCGGCTACGAAGTGCGGGTGGTGCCGCTGCAATACATCTCTGCCAGCGAGATGAAAAAGGTTCTGGAACCTTATGCACGCCCTAACGCCATCGTCGGCGTCGATGGTTCGCGCAATGTGATCACCCTGGGTGGCACCCGCACCGAGCTGGAGAACTACCTGCGCACGGTCGAGATATTCGACGTGGATTGGCTGTCCGGGATGTCGGTGGGCGTGTTCCCGATCCAGTCCGGACGCGCCTCGCAGGTGGCCAATGATCTTGAGAAGGTGTTTGGCGAAGCCAGCAAGACGCCGAGCGCCGGCATGTTCCGTTTCATGCCGCTGGACAATGCCAACGCGGTGCTGGTGATCACCCCGCAGGCGCGTTATCTGGACCAGATCCAGCAGTGGCTGGATCGCATTGACAGTGCCGGCGGCAGCGCCCGTCTGTTCTCGCATGAGTTGAAGTACATCAAGGCCAAGGACCTTGCAGAGCGGCTGGCCGAAGTGTTTGGCGCTGGCAGTGGTTCGCGTGGCGGGCAGAGTGGTGCCGCTTCGCTGGCCCCTGGCGCCAGCGCGATCAACCTGCAAGGCGGGGGCACCGTCGATCCATCGGCTAACGCCGACGATACTTTGGGCGATGGCGGTGGTTCGTTCGGTAAAGACGGCGGCATGGGCGGCGGCACCAGCAGCAGTGGTATGGGGGAGGGCATGTCCTTGCCGCAACGTAGCTCCGGCAATGGCAGCGTGACCCTTGAAGTGGAAGGCGACCGCGTCGGTGTTTCCGCCGTGGAGGAAACCAATACCTTGTTGGTGCGCAGCACGCCGCAGGCATGGCGTTCGATCCGCGAGGTGGTGGAAAAGCTCGATGTGATGCCGATGCAGGTGCACATCGAGGCGCAGGTTGCCGAAGTCGCTTTGAGCGGCGACCTGAGCTATGGCGTCAACTGGTATTTCGAGCAGGCGGTCAACGCCGCCGTCGACAAGGGCGGCGCCGGCCTACCGTCAGCTCTCGGGCGCGGCATATGGGGTGATATCGCTGGTTCGCTGATTCCCGGTGATGGCAAGGGCGGCGGTGGTCTGAGCTGGACCTTCCTCGGCAAGAACGCTGCTGCGGTGATCACGGCGCTGGACCAGGTCACCGATGTCCGTCTGCTGCAGACACCGTCGCTGTTCGTGCGCAACAACGCGGTGGCGACCTTGAACGTGGGCAGCAAGATCCCGGTGTATTCGGTGTCTGTCTCAGGCATCAGCGACAACCAGTACGCGCAGGTGCAGTACCTGGAAACAGGCACCATCCTCAAGGTGCGCCCACGCGTTACCCGCGATGGCATGGTGTTCCTGGACATCGTGCAGGAAGTCAGTTCGCCTGAGGGAGAGCCTGATGACAACGGCAACGTGCGCATCAACACCCGTCGCATGAAGACCGAAGCGGCAGTCAACGCCGGCGACACGGTGATGCTGGCCGGCTTGATCGAGGACAGCGCCACCAAGGGCTCATCCGGTCTGCCCGGCTTGAGCCGACTGCCGGTGATCGGTGGCCTGTTCGGTCGCAAGACCCAAAGCAGCCGACGCAGCGAAGTGATCGTGTTGCTGACCCCGACCATCGTCCGCAACCCGCAGGAAGCGCGCAATCTCACTGACGAGTACGGCAGCAAGTTCCGTGCGCTGGATCCGATCAACGCACCGAAGGGACGCTGAGCATGGCGCTACCGGTCATCCTGCTGCCGGTGGGTGTGGACGAGGCGGCGCTTGATGCCTGCCTGGCGGCATTGGAGAAACACACACCGGCGGGAACGCCGGTGTGGCTGGCCGACGACGGTCAGAGCGGCCCGCGCGGCCAGGTGGTGATCGAACATTGGCTCGCCAGCACCCACCTGCAGGCCGAGTACACGCGCCGTCCGCGGCCGATCGGCGAGGCGGCGCATCTGGACGAGATGCTGAAGGCCTGTGGCGATGCGGATGTTGCCGTGTTGGCGCCCGATGCCTTGCCGATGGCCGGTTGGTTGCAGCAGCTCAGCGACTGCCTGGCGCGTGATGCATCCATCGCCACCGCCACGCCGTGGAGCAACGCCGGCGAGGCCGTATCGTGGCCACGCGCTGGTGAACTCAATCCGCTGCCTGCCGATCCTGCGCGGCTGCTGCAGGCCTTGGCGGCAATGCCGTTGCTGCAGCCCGAGCTCCCTTCGGCGGTCACCCATGCGGTGCTGATACGCGGCAGTGCACGTCGTCGCGCGGGTGGGCTGGATATCCATAGCTACGGCTCGTGGTATGCCGCGCTGGTAGACCTGAGCCTGCGCATGAGTGGGCTGGGTTGGCGCAACGTGCTGTGTGACAACGCCTTTGTCGGCCGGCAGAGCGAAGGCAGGCCGGCTGGGGGCGACATGGAGGTGCTGGCCAATCGCTGGCCGGTATGGACTGCGCGGCTGGCCGCATTCCTGATGAATGACCCGCTGTACGCGCATCGCCAGCAACTGCAGCAGTTGTGCGAGCAGGCGATAATGCCGCAAGCCCAGCCCGACCTGTTCGACGCCTGTGGTTCCCTTCCAGGCGCGGAGCCGGTGTGAGCGATTCGATTGCAGTTGTGGTGGTCAGTTACGAGAGTGCGAGCACGCTGGATGAATGCCTGTTGCGGTTGCGCGCTGCCGAGGATGTGATTGAGATACGGGTGGTGGACAACGCGTCACGCGACGACTCGCTGGCGATCGCACAGCGGCATGCACTGGCCGATGCACGGGTGCGTTTCATTGCCAACCCGGACAATCCCGGCTTCGCCACTGCCTGCAACCAAGGCGCGCGCGAATGTCATATGCCGTGGCTGGCCTTCATCAATCCGGATCTGATGGTCGAGCCGCAGACCTTGTCGCAGCTGCGTGGCTTGGGCCAGCCCTTGGGCGATTGTCTGCTCGGTGTGGAACAGGTGGACGAGAACGGCGTAGCCGATGCGGCCGTGCGCCGGCGCGATCCGGACTTCGCCGCGATGCTGCGCAATCCGGGAGCGGGCTCGCGCTTGGCAGTTGAGGCGGATCATTCCACGCCGTTGCAGCAGGTGCAGGCCTTGTCGGGTGCTTTGTTGCTGATGCCGCGTGGTTTGTTCGATCGCCTGCACGGTTGGGATGACGGCTACCGGCTGCATGCCGAAGATCTGGACCTGTGCCGACGCGCGCGCCAGGCCGGTGCGGTGGTGGCCATCGCCAATGAGCTGAAGGTGCTGCATGTACGTGGCGTGTCCAGTCGCTCGCGGCCGTTCTTTGTTGAATGGCACAAGCATCGAGGACTGTGGCGCTACTTCCGCAAGTTCGAAGCCAGCCAGCGCAGCCTGCCGGTGAGGGCAGGGGTGTGGTGCGCGATCTGGGCGCATGCGGCGTTGCAGGTGCCGCGCTTGTTGCTGAAATAAGTGTGGACCTTGGGGGTGTTGGTGCACTCAAAGCACCCCTCCCCAGCCCTCCCCTTGGCTGTGCCAAAGGGAGGGGGCAGATGCGCAACGCGCAGGGGAGGGGGGCTCTTAGAGCAAACGCCATCAGCTCTAACCGCCACGCCCGCCACAGAGCATGAACAAGCCTCAGCGCTCGGCTGAACCGGAGCCGCCGGCCAGCGCATAATGCCGGGCATGATCATCCAATCCCTGCTCGACACCGACCTCTACAAATTCACGATGATGCAGGCGGTACTGCACCAGTATCCGGGCGCCATCGTCCAGTACCGGTTCAAATGCCGTACGCCGGGAATTGACCTGGCCGCGTACATGGATGAGATCAGCGCCGAGATCGATCATCTGTGCAGCCTGCGCTTCACCGCCGACGAGCTGGAATACATGCGTCGGCTGCGCTTCGTGAAGCCGGACTTCGCCGACTTCCTCGGCCTGTTCCACCTGGACCGCAAGTACATCAGCCTGCGTGCATCGGAAACCGTGCCGGGTGAGATCGAGCTGGATATCACCGGTCCGTGGCTGCACACCATCATGTTTGAAGTGCCGTTGCTGGCAATCATCAACGAGGTCTGGTTCCGCAATACCACCACCGCCGATTTCGCCGAAGGCGAACGCCGCCTGCAGGCCAAGACAGCGTTGTTGCGTGACAGCGCTGGTTTCGAGAATTGCCGCATCGCTGATTACGGCAGCCGCCGTCGCTACTCGCGGCAATGGCACGGCATGATGTTGCCGATGCTGCGCGATGCGCTGGGCTCGCAGTTTGTCGGCACCAGCAACGTCTACTTCGCGCGCATGTACGGCATGACTCCGCACGGCACCATGGCGCATGAGTACCTGCAGGCATTCCAGGCGCTGGGTCCGCGCCTGCGTGATTCGCAGGTGGCGGCATTGGAGTCGTGGGCGCGTGAGTACCGCGGCGATCTGGGTATCGCGCTGTCGGACGTGGTCGGGCTGGAGGCCTTCCTGCGCGACTTCGATATGTACTTCTGCAAGCTGTTCGATGGCGTGCGCCATGATTCCGGCGACCCGGTTGCGTGGGGTGACCGCATGCTCGCCCATTTCAAGGCCAATCGCGTCGATCCGACCAGCAAGGTGCTGGTCTTCAGCGATGGCTTGAATATCGAGAAGGTGATGCAGCTGTATGACCACTTTCGTGGTCGCTGCCAGGTTGCCTTCGGTGTTGGTACTCATCTCACCAATGACCTGGGCCCGACGCCGCTGAATATCGTCATCAAGATGGTCCGCTGCAATGGTCAGCCCGTGGCCAAGCTCAGTGACTCGCCCGGAAAAAGCATGTGTGATGATCCGGGCTATCTGTCTTATCTGCGGAATGTATTCCAAATAAATCAGTGAGTTGCATGGGGTGTGTGGGGTGCAGAAAAGGCAGTGACTAATTTCTGTCACATATAGACGCCTCTTACGTTTGTGACGTTGTTCTCAGTTTAAGGACATCCCCGGCACACCGGTGTAATATCTGTGCCCGCGTACAGATGGGTACGACGTGGTTTTGATCGGGGGGGCAATGCGGATTTTGTCAGTGTTTGGTACCCGTCCTGAGGCGATCAAGATGGGGCCGTTGGTACAAGCTCTAGCTGCCGCTCCGGGAGTTGAATCAATTGTTGCAACCACTGGTCAGCATCGGGCGATGCTGGACCAGGTTCTGGAACTTTTCCAGATCGTCCCTGACGTCGATCTGGACGTGATGACAGGCAATCAGACCTTGAACGGATTGTGCGCTCGCTTGTACGAGCGACTGGATGATCTGTACGCAAAGGTTCAGCCTGATCTCGTGCTCGTTCATGGCGATACCACCACCGCGATGACAGCCGCGATGGCAGCTTTCCATCGGCGTATTCGAATCGGCCATGTCGAAGCAGGACTACGCACCGGCGATCTGCAGAAGCCGTGGCCGGAGGAGTTGAATCGTCGTGTCGTGGACCTGGTGGCTGACTATCTGTTTGCACCGACTGAGAGCTCGCGGCTGAATCTGGTTAGCGAGAACCCGGCCGGGCAGGTCATCGTCACTGGAAATACTGTCATTGATGCGCTGAAGCTGAGCGTTGAGCGACTTGATGGCGATCTGGAACTGCAGGCTTCGATCGATGCGGGACTGCCGTTGCGGCCGGGTCGCCGGGTGCTCCTGATAACCGGTCATCGACGTGAGAGCTTCGGTGAAGGCTTCAACAACATCTGCATCGCCTTGTCCGCGCTCGCTGCTGAGCCCGATCTGGATATTGTCTATCCGGTTCACTTGAATCCCAACGTGCAGGGGCCGGTGCATGCCCATCTGGCAGGCAAGGACAACATCCATCTTCTGCCGCCGCAGGATTACCTGAGCTTCGTGCGCCTGATGCAGCGGGCGGATGTGATCCTTACCGACTCCGGCGGCGTGCAGGAAGAAGCGCCCGCATTGGGCCGCCCTGTGCTGGTCATGCGCGACGTCACCGAGCGTCCTGAAGCGGTCGCCATGGGCGTGGTCACCTTGGTGGGAACCGCATCGGATCGCATCGTCAGCGCGGTCCGGCAGGCCTTGGCGCAACCACCAAGGACTGCTTGTTTCGATCCCCATCTGAGTCCCTACGGCGATGGCGCGGCAAGTGAGCGCATCGTCGCGGCGTTGATCAACGCGCCGTATCGCCAGTTCGTCCCGGGTGGATCCGCCGAAGTATCCAAGAAGCGCAATCCGTCAAACCAAACCGAGTGTGCCTGATGACCTTTTACTTACGTAAACCTGGCACCAAGGGTGTCGCTCTGCCTTTGCTCGTGCTCGCATTGAGCATTGCTTTGCCGGTGTCTGCTGCCGATACAGCGGGCGGCCAGTTTCGCGAATGGAGCGCCAATGCCCTTGTCTCGCGCAACATGACCTTGCGCGACCTGGGCTTCACCCAGCCGATCAGCCTGCGCGGTCAGGACAACCAGCGCGAGATCTATCTGCCGGTGCCGGCCGGTATCGCCACCCAGAACGCGCAGCTGCAGTTGGATGCACGTTATCTGCGTGGTCATCCTGGGCGCACTTCC
This sequence comes from Stenotrophomonas sp. STEN022, assembly GCF_056760155.1. NCBI lineage: Bacteria > Pseudomonadati > Pseudomonadota > Gammaproteobacteria > Lysobacterales > Lysobacteraceae > Stenotrophomonas > Stenotrophomonas sp. STEN022. The sequence continues at coordinate 37,140 of NZ_JBRREG010000007.1, read as the reverse complement.
AACCTGTTGAGCATCGATGACGACGCGGTCGCAGCGCGCACTGTCACCGATCCCCAGGGCGACCTGAGCCAGCTGATAGGCATTGATGGATTCCCGCGCTCCAGTGGTTTTGTGCGCTTCAGTGTGGGTTGGTGGTCTACCGTGTCGGATTACCAGTGCGCTGACCAGAGCGCACCGGCCAACGTCCTGAGGATCGGTCCGGAAACGCGTTTCAGTTACCAGTTCGATGGCCGTGCCATCGATACCGTGGCCAAGGCGTGGAGCGCGCTGCCGCGCAGCGTGCGGTTGCTGGTTGACGGGCGCCAACTGGACGCCGCCAGCTACGACACCGCCTGGCGTGTTGGTGCGGTGCTGGAGTCCGCAGGAAAGCGGGTGACTGTGACGGCGTTGCCCAAGGTCGGTGACAGCATCGATCTGCGTGACACCCAGGTCCCGGCCAGCCTGATGACGGTACCGGCCTACGCGGCACTGGCCGCAGCTGAAGCGCAGCATCGTATTGCCAGCGAGGCCGAGGTGGGAGCGCTGCTGTCGCTGGGCCGCAACAGCGGCCTACCGCTGGATGTGGCTGTCGCCAGCCCGGCACTGCGCACTGCGGTCAAGCGCGCGCTGGATGCATTGGCCACGCAGGTGGCCAGTGTCGATGCAGAAGGCGCTGTGGCATTTGCCGCCTGGCGCAAGAGCAGCATGGGCACCCTGGAAACCGCTGTGGAAGGCCGCAATGTCGGTGCAGGTGTGGTGGCCGGGCAGCCGATGCTGGTGGTGGGTACCGGTGCCGCCGCCGAGGTTGCCGGCCTGCTGGGCGCACAGTGGCGTGCCTACGCACTGGGCCAGAACCTGCAGGTCAACAAGGCGCAGCCGCTGGTCAACGAAAAGGGTGTGGTGCTGCTGGATCGTTTGGGCACCTTCTCCGGTACCCAGGACATCATCGCCCGCAGCGACCGCACCGCCAACGCCGATCTGGGGCTGCTTTCCAGTGAAGGACGCTTGCCGCAGGAGGTGGTCATCGACGTATCCGGTGCCCCCAATGCTGCTGGTGAAGGTGCCGTTGCCTCGATCTTCTTCAACGACTACCTGCTCGGCGCAACGGTGCTCAACACCAATGGAAAGCCGCAGCGCATTGCCGCCAAGGTGCCGTTGTACGCGATTGCCGCACGCAACGAGGTGCGGGTGTCGTTCCTGCGCCAGCCGGCCCGGCCGCACTGCCATGATCCGGCGACGCCGTACCCGGTGTCGTTGCTGCCAAGCAGCCACATCGTGATGGGCGAGCGCGGCACTGCAGCGGACTTCGTGGGGGCCGCCGCGCACCTGTCCGGCGCGCACAAGGTGCTGGTGCCGGAGGCGTGGCTGCAGAACGCACCGACCACCCTGCAGACCGTGATCCGTATCAGTAATTCGGTGGGTGCAGCAGTTGAGCGGGCCACGCTGGAAGTGGTGAAAGGCAAGTCCTTGCCGTCGCAGGATCAGTCCTATCTCGCCTTCAATCTGCAGCCCGAAGGCGTTAAAAGTGCTGCCGTGGTGGACGGTGGACATCTGCGCATCAGCGGCAAGCAGGACGACACCGTGCTGGATCTGGCGGGTCTGGATAACGCGGCGTTGGTCGAGGTGACCGGCAACAGTGACAAGCAGGGCGTGATCTACCGTGAACTGGGTAACCGCATTCCCAGCATCGCCGAGCCGTTCCGGCTGATGCGCGGCTCGGTGGCGCTGCTCGATGGCCGCGGCTTGGTGCAGGATTTCGACAGGGACGACCCGGAAGGTGTGCGCTTGGCGGTTGATGGCAACCCGCAACCTGCCTGGCAGCGTCACATGGTGTGGTTGCTGCTGCTGATCGGTGTGATCGTGTTCCTGCTGCTGGCTGCACGCGTGGCGCAGATCCGTCGCCGTCGCAAGCTCACCGACGTGCACTGATAGGTCATGGACTCCGTCTACTGGAACATCCAGCTGGCCAACTACTACGCGGGGCTTGAAAAGGCCGCGCTGGTGTTGGCCGTGCTGATCCTGCTGTCCAGTCTGGACGATCTGTTCATTGACCTGTGGTACTGGACGCGGCTGGTATGGCGCAGGTTGACCGTGCTGAAGCGATCTTCCTACCGCCCACTGTCGGCCACGGATCTGCTGGCGCGCGATCAGCAGCCGATTGCGATCATGGTGCCGGCCTGGGCCGAGTACGACGTGATCGCGCAGATGGTGGAGAACATGATCGACGTACTCGATTACCAGGAGTACGTGGTGTTTGTCGGCACCTATCCCAATGACAGCCACACCATCGCCGAAGTCGAGCGCATGCGCCGGCGCTACCGGCGCCTGCAGCGGGTGGAAGTGCCGCATGACGGACCGACCAACAAGGCCGACTGCCTGAACTGGCTGGTGTTGTCGATCTTCGATTACGAAAAGCGCAACGGCATCGAGTTTGCCGGCGTTGTTCTGCACGACAGCGAGGATGTGCTGCACCCGCTGGAGCTGCGTTTCTACAACTACCTGCTACCGCGCAAGGACATGATCCAGCTGCCGGTGACCTCGCTGGACCGCGAGTGGTATGAGCTTGTCGCTGGCACCTACATGGATGAGTTCGCCGAGTGGCATGCCAAGGATCTGGTGGTGCGCGAAAGCCTGTCCGGCACCGTCCCCTCGGCCGGTGTAGGCACCTGCTTTTCGCGTAGGGCGCTGCTGGCCCTGAGTGCCGAGACCAACAACCAGCCGTTCAACACCGACAGCCTGACCGAGGATTACGACATCGGCGCGCGCCTGGGGCGCATGGGCATGCAGTCGATCTTTGCCCGCTTCCCGGTGGAGTTCCGGGTGCGGCGCCCGTCGTCGTGGTTTGGCTGGGGTGGTGCGCGCGAGCGCAAGCTGAGCATGGCCTTGTGCGTGCGCGAGTACTTCCCTGACAACTTCCGCGCCGCCTATCGGCAGAAGGCGCGCTGGGTGCTGGGTATCGGCATGCAGAGCTGGGAAACCCTGGGCTGGGGCGGCAGCCTGGCCAACCGCTACCTGTTGCTGCGTGATCGCAAGGGCATCATCACCTCGTTCGTCAGCATCCTGGCCTATCTGCTGTTTGCGCAGCTGATGTTGTTCTGGCTGTTGAAGGTGACGGGTGTGTGGCAGATGGAGTTTCCCACGGTATTCCAGGCGGGCTCCTGGCCGATGGCCATTGCCCTGTTCACCACTGGCGCACTGGTCATGCGGGTGTTGCAGCGCATGTACTTCGTCAATCGCTTGTACGGTTGGGAGCACGCCGTGATGTCGGTGCCGCGCATGATTGTGGGCAATGTCATCAATTGCGCCGCCACCGCCCGGGCCTGGCGCCTGTTTGCCGGCTATCTGCTGTTCGGCAAGCGTCTGGTCTGGGACAAGACGATGCATGACTTCCCGACCAATACCCAACTGGTGCAGATCCGTCGGCGCCTGGGCGAACTGCTCAGCGTCTGGCAGGCGGTGGAGCCTGAGCGGCTGCAGCAGGCGCTGGACCAGCAGGAGGGTGGACGCCAGCAACCGCTGGGCCGCATCCTGGTGGCGCAGGGTTGGTTGGATGATGAAACCCTGGCCGAGGCGATCTCCTTCCAGGAAGACCTGCCGCGCGCCACTATTGATGTGGACTATCTGCAGCAGGGGAATTTCTTGCTGCCGGTGGATGCCTGCGTGCAATGGCGTGTATTGCCACTGCCCGTTGTCACACCGGAGGTGCTGCGGCTGGCCGTGACCAGCACGCTGCCTGGCAACGCGCTGGAGACACTTGCCAAGATCGCAAAGGTCGAGCGTGTTGAACAGTTCATCGCCCGCGAAAGCGAGATCAATGCGGGTCTGCGCCTGATCTGTGGTTCCGATTACCGGATCAATGCGGTGCCGCTGCTCGGTGACCTGTTGGTGGAAATGAAGCTGATCACACGCGAGCACTTCCAGGCCGCGCTGGACGAGTATCGGCCGCACCGTGATGGCCGTATTGGCGACTACCTGGTGCGCCGCGGCGTGGCCAGCGAGCAAGCCATCGCCACTGCAGTGGAAGAACAACAACGACGTGCGCGCGAAGCACGTCTGCATCCGGACGTGTTCCTGGCATGAGCAAGAGACTGTTGAACCCCCTTGTTGCGCTGGTGCTTGCCGGCGCCTGCGCGCCGGCGATGGCCGACGAACTGCCGTTGTCCGGCGCTGCCTATCGCAATGCCGAGCAGGCCTATGCAGCGTATGCGCGGGGTGACTACGACGAAGCCGTCAGGCAGGCGCGTGAAGCGGTGCGGTTGCGGCCAGACCTGGCGACGCTCAAGGACCTGCTACGCACTGCGGAGCAGGCCAAGCGCGCCGCCAGCGGCACGCCTGCGCCGCCGACCGGCGTGCAGGCTCCCAAGCCAGCTGTGCGTGATACGGCACCACGCAGTAAGCAAGCCGACCGCGCGCAACAAGCGTGGCAGGCCGGCGACGCCGCGTACAATGCCTATAACAGCGGCGCGTTCGAACAGGCCGCCACGCTCGCACGGCAATCATTGGCGCTGGGTGCTGACAATGCTGCGCTGCATACCTTGCTGGTGTACGCACTGGAGAAGCAGGACAGGTTGGACGCGGCCGTGGATGCGGCAGCTGCAGGGGTAAGCACCTTCCCGAACGATACGACGTTGTCGGCATTGCTCGATCGGCTGCGACGTCGCCAGGCGAGCGTTCCAGCGGCTGAAGCCTGGCGCGCATACGAGCGCAAGGACTACGCGGGAGCGCTTGAGGCTGCAGCACGGGCCATCCAGCTCGCACCTGACGTGGCGGGCTACCGCTATCTGCAGATCACCTCGCTGCTGGAATTATCGAAGCTGGTGGAAGCGCGGCAGGCAGCGTCTGCCGCGCTGGAGCAGGACGAGCTGGATGTGCCAGCGTTGTCGATGCGCGCCTACGCCGCCGCGCGCGGCGGCGACAAGGCTGCTGCCGACGCCGACCTGGAGCTGGCGTTGGCCCAGGATTGGTTGCCTGAAGATCAGATGGGCGCGCTCAAACGCATGGCAGGCGAGATCCGCAGCGCGCCGGACCGCGTGCCGGCGCCGCGGGTCTTCTGCACTGGCGAGGGCGAGCAGATGATCTGCAGTGTTGCCCTCGGCGGCGGGGGAGCGGTGGGCAGCCCTGCCTACATCGCAGCAGACCAGGCCTACAAGGACTATGCATCCGGCCGGTATCGTGAGGCTGCGGCGGCAGTGGGCACCGCTTCGGAAGCAGAGCCGGACAACATCGCCTACCGCGTGCTGCATGCCGATGCATTGGCGATGAGTGGCCAACAGGCGGCTGCCCGCACGCAACTGCAGCCGCTGCGCACACAGTTGCTGCCTGCCGACCAGCTGCTCGGCGCCGGTTATGCCGCGCAGCGTGCCTATCGCAATGACTGGGCGGCAGCGTGGTTCAGCAAGGGCGTGGACGCTATCGACGCGGGCCAGCTGAGCCAGGATCCAAAGGTCCGCCGCAACCTGACCGAGGCAATCTCCGACCTGGAGCGGCAGTGGGGTTTCAACGCGGCACTGGGCTACGGCACGGTCGGGGTGATGAACCCAGCGTTTGCCCCCTCGCTTTCTGCGCGCAAGACCCTGCAGGCCAGCCAGGAGGTGTTCTGGCGTCCGCCGGTGATTGGTAATCGCAACGGCGGCCGCGTCGAGCTGTATGCACGGATGGGCCAGGCCCTGTACGACGGCACCGGTGGCGCGACTGGCATGTCGACCAACCAGGCGGTGTTGGGTGCGCGTTGGAAGCCGTTCCGCACGCAGAATGTCGTCGTCGCGGTGGAGCGCTTCCTGCGTGCGGGTGACAACAGCCGCAATGATTGGCTGCTGCGTGCTGCTTGGTCCGAAGGACGTGGTGGTGGCCTGCGCCAGGACGTCAGCAACTGGAACTACTGGCAGGTGTATGCCGAAGCGGATCGCTTCACCGAGCACCCGCAGACGCTGGGTACGCTGGATGTGCGCTACGGGCGCGCGTTCCGCATGGACCAGGCCAGCCCGAGGTTGGTGCTTGTGCCGTACGCGGGGTTGACCGGTGGTTACGACAACCTGCTGGCGCGCGAAGGCACGTTGGGAATCGGGCCTGGGGTGCTGGCGCGCTACTGGTTCCGCGGTGACAGTCACCATGCCGAGCGCTCTTTTGTCGAACTGAACCTGCAGTACCGCCTGCGCGTGGCCGGGGACGACCGTTCCAAGGGCATGTTTGCCGGTCTCTATTTCTCTTATTGATCCAGGAGTAACGCATGCCCGTTTTCAAAGGGGTGGTCCATTGCGCCGTCCGCTGCTCGATCTGGATGGCCATGTTCCTTTCGCCGCTGCAGGTTGCCGCATCGCAGGCAGGGTCTGCCGCGAGCAACGTGGCGCGGCTTTACGCGTTGCCGCCGGAGGGCTCCATCTATGTTCGCGTTGCCAACGCCCGGGCGACACCGCTCAACGTGCAGGTAAGTGAAGGACGCGGTGAGCAGATTTCGGCCGGTGGCAAGGTTGCTACCGACTACTACGTCCAGCCCGGCGGGCAGCCTTTCCGTGTGCGCGTCAATGGCAAGCCGCTGCAGGTGGCGACCCCAGCTCCGGCCAGTGGCTTTGTGACCCTGCTGGTGGGCGCCGAGGCCGGTGCGCGGGTCGTGCAGGACCAGCAGGCCGCCGGCAATACGGGTTTGAAGGCGGAGCTTGCGCTCTACAACCTGGTACCGGGCTGCAATGCCCGCCTGGAGCTCAACTCTGGCGACGTTGTGTTGGCATCGGTAGCAGAGGCAAGCCGTGGCACGCGCGCGATCAATCCGGTGCAGGCGACGCTGCTGGCGAAATGTGGCACGCGTGCCTCCGCGCCGCTGCAGCTGCCAGCGCTGAAGGCGGGTGACCGTTACAGCCTGTTCGTCACCGGTACCGCCAATGCGCCGGTGCTCAAGGGGCAGGCTGCACGTACGCAACCCTATCGTGCACGTTGAGCGTGTGGCTCCGCGCGGATGAACGTAAATTACAGGAAGAAGATTCAATGACGAACACGATTCGGCTCCTGCCACGACTGGCCAGCGCACTCATGATGGCGCTGCTTGCGACCAGCGTGGCCGCCCCGGCCTCCGCACAGGCGGTGTTGGTGGGCAAAGACAACTGGCTGTTCTACGCCGGTGATGACATGAGCCAGGCCGGCACGGCGGCAATGCGCGAGAACATCGCGCTGATGCGCGATGCCAATGATCTGCTCAAGGCAAAAGGGATTGGCCTGGTGGTGGTTGTGGTGCCTTTGAAAGCACGCTTCGACCAGGGCAACCTGCCTGAAGGCAGCGCGATCAGTGCCGCGGCCCAACCGCGCTATGCCGCCGCGCAGGAGCAGTTGAAAGCCGCGGGCATCGTCAGCGTCGACCTGATGCCGGCGTTGACCGCCGTCGAGCAGAGCGGGCAGGGCGCGTTCTTTCGCAAGGATTCGCACTGGACGGCCTGGAGCGCGGAAGCTGCAGCGCAGGCTACCGCAGGGGTGATCCAACAGCATTGGACCCTTTCTGGCGAGGCCGGTAGCGGCAAGGCGCTGGGGGATTGGATCAAGGAACGTCGGTTCAGTGACTTCACCGAACTGATGACCGCCGCGCAGCGCAAGACAGTAGGTCAGGAGATCTACACCGTGCGCAAGCTGGTCGACCAGGGTGGGTTGCTGGATGATGACGTGTCGGTTGTGCAGGTTATTGGCAACAGTGCGGTGCAGCCCTACCTGGGCTTCCCACAGATGCTGTCCAACAAGCTGGACCGGCCGGTTGGCCTGACCTGGAAGTACGGCAACTTCGGGCCGTGGTCGGTGTTGTTGGAGTATCTGGAGTCCGATGCGTTTGCGCAGCACAAGCCGGACGTGGTGGTGTGGCAGCTCAATGAGTCGCAGCTGCTGTTCGGCCCGGATGTGGCCGGGCAGTGGGATGCCTCCGCGCTGCTTGCACCGGCAGCATGGCGCAACCGGGTGCAGGCGGCGTTGGCCAGATGAGCGGGCAGCCAGCGCAGGAACAGACGGCAGACGCACCGCAGCGCCCGGCCCATCGCCGCGTCGCTGCCGTGTGGTTGGCATTGATGGCTGTGGGCATGGTCTACGCGGTCGCGCAGCTGAAAGGAAGGGACGCAGTGCCGGCGTTCAACGCCAGCAGCGCATGGGTAGGGAAGGCTGCGCGAGGCGTCGAGGAAGCTCTGCAGCTGCCGTTCAAGGAACCTTTGGAAACGGCTGATGCCGCGTGGCGCTATCGCATGCTGGGGCAGCTTGGGCCGCAGGTGTTGCAGGGTTGCCCGGGCTGGCTGTTCTACGCCGACGGCCTGCGTTCGCCGGCCGGCACCGATCTGGTGCAGGCCCAGGCCGTGCGCGTACAGGTAATGCAAAAGGTTGCTTCTGCGCTACGCGAGCGCGGCGTGCAGCTGCTGGTGGTGACCGTGCCGGACAAGTCACGCATCGCCACCGAGCAGTTGTGTGGACTGTCCCGTCCCGCGCCCAGCCAGATGCAGCTGGAGGGCTTCGTACAGGCGCTCGATGAAGCCGGCGTTGTGCATGTCGACCTGCGCCGTGCGCTGGCCGAAGAGACTTTGCCGCTGCCGTATTACCGCACCGACGTGCACTTGGACCAGGCCGGCGCTGAGCGGGCCGCGCGCGCAGTCGCTGACACGGCCAGGTCGCTGCTGGGTGGTGAGGGGACGCAGGAGTACACCATCTCCGAAGCCGCCACCGAACAGTCCCGCATGGGCGATCTTATCGTGCTGGCCGGTTTGGAACGTGCGCCTGACGGTTGGCGTCCGGCGTTGGACAAGGAGGTGCCGCAAACGATCGAAATGGTCGCAAGCGGTGGCCTGCTGGATGACGGCCCGACGGCACGCGTCCTGTTGGCAGGCAGTTCCAATTCCCGCCGCAGCAATTTCGCCGAGCAGCTCGGCCGTCATCTGCACGAGCCCATCCTCAACCAGAGCCGCGATGGCGGGAAGTTTGCCGACGCGGTGCTGGATGTGCTGAAGACTCCCTTGCCTGATGGCCTGCAACTGGTGGTGTGGGAACTCTCGGAAATGTCGCTGTTGCAGCCATTGTCAGCGCTGGAACGCGAGACGGTTGGCATGCCAAGCGCCGCCAACGCTTCACAAGGACACTGAAATGCCCGCAATGAACTGGTTGCCAAAATCGGCCGATTGGGTAAAACGTCTTGATGCGGCCACGCGTGCTGAGGAGGTTCGCTGGGACCAGCTGGTTGGCTTGGCCAACGAGTCGCTGGACTTCCTCCAGGTGGCCAAGCTGGACAAACGCCTGTCCAACGCATTGCAGGACGGGAAGCTGCAGGCGCCGGACAGTGCCCGCGTGCGCGTGGCGATACTCGGCGCCTCCACCCTTGAACACCTTGCCCCCGGGCTGCGCATTGCAGCGATGCGTTGGGGCATGCAGGCCGAGATCTACTTTCCGGATTACGCGCAGTACTACCAGGAGTTGCTGGCCCCGGATTCGGGGCTGCATTCGTTTGCGCCGCAGGTGGTGGTGTGTGCGATGGACCCGTGGCACCTGCTCGGGCAGGGCGTGGCGCTGTTGACCCAGCAGGAGGCTGATGATCGGATGGCCGCGGTGGTCGCGCAGCTGCGCGGCGTCTGGAAGCTGGCACGCGAGGTCTTTGGCGCGCAGGTCATCCAGCCCAGCCTGATGCCGGTATTCCCGGCGTTGATGGGCAACAACGAACACCGCTTCAGCGGCGTAAGCAACGCGATGCTGCGGCAGATCAACGCAGCGCTGCGCATTGCCGCAGACGAGGAGGGCGTGGACATCCTTGCACTGGATGACGCCTGCCAGCGCGACGGTCTGGGTGAGTGGCATGACACTCGTCTATGGCTGCGTGCCAAGCAATACGTCTCTCCGGCTGCAGCGCCGATGTTTGGTGAACTGGTCGCGCGCCTGGTAGCGGCGCGACGCGGCGCAACCGGCAAATGCCTCGTACTGGATCTGGACAACACCTTGTGGGGCGGCGTGATTGGTGATGATGGGCTGGAGCGCATCGTTCTGGGCCAGGGCAGCGCGGAGGGCGAGGCTTTCATCGCGTTCCAGCGCTACGCCCTTGAGCTGTCGCGGCGCGGCATCATCCTGGCGGTCTGTTCCAAGAATGACGAAAGCAACGCACGTCTGCCCTTCCAGTCGCACCCGGAGATGGTGCTGCGCAGCGGGGACATCGCCTGTTTTGTCGCCAACTGGGACGACAAGGCCAGCAACCTGCGTTCGATCGCACAGCAGTTGAATATCGGTGTGGATGCATTGGTGTTCGCCGACGACAACCCGTTCGAGCGCAACCTGGTCCGTCGCGAGTTGCCGATGGTGCGTGTTCCCGAACTGCCCGAGGACCCGGCGCTGTATGTCGAATGTGTCGCCGGTTCTGGTTATTTCGAATCGCTGGCGCTGACCGCTGAAGACCGTGAACGCGCCAGCCAGTACCAGGCCAACCAGCAGCGTGAGCTGCTGCGGGGCAGCCAGGGTGACCTGGCCGGCTACCTGGCCAGCCTGGCGATGGTGCTGGAATGGGCGCCCTTCAACGCCACCGATCAAGCCCGCGTTGTCCAGTTGATCAACAAGACCAATCAGTTCAACCTCACCACCCGCCGCCACGGCGACGCGGAGGTCGAGCAGCTGATGGCAATGCCAGGGGCGGTGCTGTTGAGCTTGCGCCTGTCCGATACATTTGGCGACAACGGCATCATCTCGATCATCGTCGCACTGCCAAGCCGGCAGGCGGACGCGGAGTGGATCATCGATACATGGCTGATGAGCTGCCGGGTGCTGGGCCGCGGGGTCGAACAGGCTGCGTTGCAGGTGCTCGCGGAGCAGGCGCGCAAGGCTGGCGCCAAGCGCCTGGTTGGACAGTTCCGGGCGACGGCAAAGAACGGCATGGTCGCCACACATTACGAAAAGCTTGGTTTCTCACTTCGCTCGCAGGATGAGTCCGGCAGTGATTGGGTGCTGGAGCTTGAAGAATTCAAACCAGGGGATGTCCCCATGCAGATCAGGAGCAAGCAATGAACAACGCGGAAATTCTCGCCATCCTCCAGGAAACCCTGCGTGATGTTTTCGACGATGAATCGGTGGTGATCACCGAGGCATCGAGCGCAGCCGACTTCCCGGCCTGGGATTCGCTGAGCAACGTCAACATCATGGTCGCCACCGAGATGCGTTTCGGCGTGCGCTTCAAGGCTTCGGAAGTAGAAGGGCTGCGCAACGTGGGTGAGCTCATCGCGCTGATCCAGAAGCAGAAAGGCGGTTGATCCAACCCGGCCGGGCCACTAGCCCGGCCCCAACGAAGCGAAGCCATGCTGTTCAATTCACTCCCGTTCCTGCTGCTGTTTCTTCCCATCGCCCTGGGCGGCTACTACCTTCTTGGTGGCATTCGTCCCAGCCTGGCAGCGATATGGCTGAGCCTTGCATCACTGGTGTTCTACGGCTGGTGGAACCCTACTTTCGTCGTGCTGTTGATGGCGTCGATCGTGTTCAACTACCTGCTCAGCCTGGTGATCCTGTCCACCGAGGACAGGCCGAAGCTGCAGTTGTGGGTCCTGGGGTTTGGCATCGCGGCCAACCTGGCCGTGCTGTTCTATTACAAGTACTTTGCAGCGCTGCTGGGCGTGCTGGATGGTTGGGGTCTTGTCGCGCACAGCACCAGCGATATCATCCTGCCGCTGGGCATCTCGTTCTTCACCTTCACCCAGATGGGCTTCCTGCTCGACTGCCGTGCTGGTGTGGTACGCGAGCGGGGGTTTTCATCCTACGTGCTGTTCGTGACCTTCTTCCCGCACCTTATCGCCGGGCCGATCCTGCATCACAAGGAGATGATGCCGCAGTTCGCCGACCGCGCGAACTATCGCTTCAAGGCCGAGAACCTGAGTGTGGGCGGCGCGCTGTTCGTGATTGGCCTGGCCAAGAAGGTATTGCTGGCCGACAACATCGCGCCATGGGCCGAGGCGGGATTCTCGGCGCCGGGTGAACTGCAGCTGTTGGGTGCGTGGAGTGCCGCGCTGGCGTATGCGCTGCAGCTGTACTTCGATTTCTCCGGCTACTCGGACATGGCGATGGGCCTGGCCAAGATGTTCGGCATCCGCTTCCCGATGAACTTCAACTCGCCTTATAAATCGACAGGCATCATCGAGTTCTGGACGCGTTTCCACATGACGCTGACGCGCTATCTCACTGCCTACCTGTACAACCCGGTTGCCTTGGCCATCACCCGTGCAAGGGCGCAGAAGGGGCTGCCAGTAGGGCGCAAAGCCACTGCAACCCTGCGTGGTTTTTCCAGCATGGTGGTGTTCCCGACGGTGCTGACGATGGGGCTGGCCGGCGTCTGGCATGGCGCCGGGCTGCAGTTCCTTATCTTTGGCCTGCTGCATGGCAGCTACCTGGCGATCAATCACGCCTGGCGCCAGTTCGGTCCAGCTCCGCTCGGCACGGTTGCACGCGGCTGGCATCGTGCCGGCTATGTACTGCTCACCTTCCTGTGTGTCGTGGTGGCGCTGTTGTTCTTCCGGGCAAACAGTACCGCGGATGCGTTTCGCATCCTGGCGGGCATGAGCGGTCTGTATGGCATGGAATCGCTGGCGCCTGTGCTGTTCCCGCTGCAGGCAATGTTTGCTGGCAATCCGGATTGGAGCGGCGGTGATCTGCTGCGCATGCTGTTCGAACGTTGGGCCCCGGGCCTGATGATTGCGGCCTTGTTGGCGATCGTGTGGCTGGCACCGAACTCCAACCAGATACTGGGTGACTATTCGCCCGCGCTGGAAGGCTCGTCGCCGGCACCGCGTGCATGGATGCGGTGGCGGCCCAACCTTGCTTGGCTTGTGTTGACCCTGCTGGTGCTCGCCTATGCGATGTTGAACCTGGACAAGACCGCTCGGTTTCTCTACTTCCAGTTCTGAATCCGGCAATCGGTCCGGTTGTTTTCCCTCTTCTGTCACAGGTAACCCGCAATGCTGGAAAAACTTGGCTGCACCTTTCATCACATTGGCGTTGCCTGCAAAGATTTCGCACTGGAGCAGATGGTGTGGGAGCAGCTTGGCTACCATCAGGAAGGTGAGGAGTTCGAGGACCCGGTGCAGCGGGTGAAGGGGCGTTTTCTCGTTGGGCCGGGGCCGCGTCTTGAACTGCTGGTGCCAACCTCCGCCGACTCGCCGGTACAGGGTGTGCTCAGCCGGCGCACACGTATGTATCACCAGGCGTTCGAGGTGAAGGATTTCGATGTGGCGTTGGATACGTTGGAAGATGCTGGCGCACGCCGCACCGCTGAGCCGGCCGCAGCAGTTGCATTCGGTGGCCGTCGCATCGTTTTCCTTTTCCTGCGCAACGGGCATCTGCTGGAGCTGATCGAAGCCGCCTGACCGCGCTTGCTATGCGCTCTGGCAGCGCTATAAACCCCAGGCCCGCCGCAGTGCTTTGGCCTGGGGCGTGTCCTGTGAGAGCCAGGGTTCCAGTGCATACACCAGTACATTGCCGGCACCGCTGGCGCGGGCCCATTCCAGCTGCTGCTGTATGCGGGCGAAGTCGGCGCTCTCCGCGTGGAACTGGCTCTCATTGCCTGCTGGCGGCGGCAGTTGGCGGAACAGTTCGACGATGGCATCGAAGGCCACGCCGCGCTGCTTGAACAAGGCCAGCAGCGGCGCCAACGCTTGCTGGTTGCCCTGGCCGGCCACGCCAATACCGTCCTGTACCATCGGGCGCAGGGTGGTGCCATCGAGCACGTGCTGCCACAGACCGACCAGCGTGCCCTCCGTCTGCAACTGGCTGAAGTAGGTGGAGATGGCGCAATCGCCACCACGTGCGATCGTCACCTGCTGCATCTCGTGCAGCCAGCCAACCAGCAGCTGCAGACGTGCAGGTTCGGCCCAGTGGTACTGCTCCAGCTCGTAGGGCAGGTACCAGCCGGCGAAGCGTTGCTGTCGGGGCAGGCTGCTCTGGCCCAGCCAAGCACGGGCGCGCTCCAGGCTGGCGGCGAAGAAGTCGCGCAGCTGTACTTCGTCGGCACTGATTACCTGCCACCAGCGGTGCTCGAACGGCAGGCCGACACGCACGTTGATGCCGGCCTGATCGGCGGCATTGAACAGCATCGCGAGGCTGACATCGGACAGTTGCCAATCGCCATCTGGACCACCGAGGATGCCGCTCCACTGCACCACCAGTTGGCGGCAACCGGCGCGCCGGGCAAGCTTCATGGAGCGCTGCCAGTCCGTTGCGGTCCAATTCTGATGATCGCGCCAGGGCTGCAGGAAGGTGCCATCCACTTGTTCTGGTAGCGAGCAGCCAGGCAGCCCGGCCAGCGCCGCCAAGGCTGGGGCCAGCACAGCAGCCTGCAACAGGCGCCGCCGGTTGTGCGAGAGAGCCGTAACGGGCGTGGCGGTGGTCATGGGTATGCAGGCACCGGAAACAGGGACCCGCACATGATCCCAGAGCGTGCGGCTGTTGTGGAGCAAGCGTGGATGAGGCACGTAGGCAGTTCAGCAAAGCTTGGCAAGCTGCCATCGAGTGGGGGCTGGTTGCTTGCGAGGTTGAAGTGCCACGAGAACAGTGTGATGCAGGTTCTGGGCAGACGGCTTGGGCCTTCGGTCCATATGCGCAGGTGCCGGCCAGGGGCTGATCCTGTTTGCGTGCAGCGGCATATCTTTCCTCGGCGAAGACGCGATAACGCGAGTCAGTCTGGCGTGCATGCAGGGCATGAACGGATGGGGCTGGCCGTCGATGCCGTTGCTTGCAGCCCAACCGTCGGATGGTTCGCGATAGCTGTCACGGACCCCGGCAGATCTTCTCGGGTCTGCCGGGTATCGCCGTGAGTGTCACGGGTAGGTGACCATTACCAGATAGCCTGCTTTTGCCTGTTGCTCTGGGCGAGCTTGCAGTGCATAGCTCTTGGAAAAGAACCGCTCGTGAGCTTCGCCTGGATGCACCGCGAGGCCAAGCTGCTTGTGGTAGGAGGACAATGTGATGACATCGCCAGTGGCCAGGGTGGATACCTGCAGTTGTGCGCCCTGCGCAGACATCGGGCATGTATCCAGGTTCAGTTGTTGCTGATCGCGCACCAGCCCAATATTGCAACCCGAATCAACTATGCGTCCCACGAAGCGAATGGTGCCTTGACTGGCGTTGGCTGCCGAAGTGATGGAGAGCAACGCCGCACCTAGCAGGAGAGAACGAATCATGACCGTACTCCGCGTTTGGGGACTCCAGTAGGCGCCTGCCAGAAGCGGAGCAGAAGAGGCAACATGTCGTTCTGCTCGCGGACATCACGCGTGTTGAGTGATCACGATCAAATCGCCCTTGGCCCACGGCAGATGAAACTCTGGCCGATCGACTGTGTCCAGTGAAAACCGGATACACGAAAACGCCAGCATGCGCTGCATACGCGGGCGTCATGCGAAAGGCTGTTGCAGATTTGATTGGAATGGCTAATTGGCAATTTATGTGGAGAGCGTCACATTTGTTCCTGATAACTTCTCGTCCAGTTCTCGAATAGCAGGTGTCGAGTTCTGATCGGGAAGCGAGTCAAGGATTGAGTGCCGCTCCGTTGAACTCCTTGCTTGCCCCGGACCCACTTCCATTCCATCAGAGCAAGGTAATCGCAATGCGCAAAGTCAACATCATCGCAGCACTCCTACTGGCAGCAGCTCCGCTGGCCGCCAACGCCGCTGACGGCACCATCACCTTCAACGGCGAAATCACCGACAAGACCTGCACCGTTTCCACACCGCAGGGCAAGGACTTCACCGTGACCCTGCCGACTGTTGGGGCCAGTGCGCTGGCCGCCACCGGCCAGGTTGCCGGGCGCACGCCGTTCTCGATCAATCTGACTCAGTGCGATCTGGGCGGCGTTGCGACCTACTTCGAGCCGGGCGCCACCATCGATGCCAGCAGCGGTCGCTTGAACAACACCGCTACCGCCAACGCGGCAACCCAGGTGCAGCTGCAGCTGCTGGGCAGCAACAACCTTGCGCTGCCGATCACGGCTGCAGGTGCGGGCCAGCCGCAAACCAACTCGCAATGGGTCACTGTTGATGCAAGCGGCTCGGCAAACCTGAACTACGCCGTCGAGTACTACGCCCAGGGTGCGGTGTCGCCGGGTGAAGTCACCAGCAGCGTGAAGTACACGATCATCTACAACTGATCGTAGTTGTTGGCGCCCTCGGCCGACGATGCGGCCGGCCGAGGGATCTACTCCGCGCATGGCAGTAGTGGTTGCGATGAAAGCACAATTTCTGAAGGCACTGCTTGGCGCGGTGTTGATGGTGTTGTTTTGTTCGCCAACCCTGGCGGGCGTGGTGATCAGCGGGACACGGGCGATCTACCCGGAGCAGGTGCGCGAGATCACCGTCCAGGTGAACAATGTCGGCGAGGCGCCCTCGTTGGTGCAGGCCTGGATCGACAGCGGCGACCCCGAGCAGACGGCAGAAAACAGTGACGCTCCGTTCCTGCTGACGCCGCCCATCGCCCGGGTTGAGGCAGGGCGTAGCCAGGCCTTGCGAGTGATCTTCACCGGTGCTGATTTGCCGAAGGATCGCGAGTCGCTGTTCTGGTTGAACGTATTGGATGTCGCTCCTTCGCCCAAGGAATCCGGTGAAGAGCAGAACTATCTGCAGGTGGCTTTCCGTTCGCGGATCAAGTTGTTCTATCGCCCCAAGGGCTTGCCGGACACTGCCAACGATGCGCCACCGAAACTGCGCTGGAGCTGGTCGGGTGGAAAGCTGCAGGCAGACAATCCAACGCCTTATCACGTGACGCTGGCTGAGGTGCATGCGATCAGCGCCAACGCGGACAAGCTGGTTGAAGAAAAAGGAAAGATGGTCGGCCCGAACCAGCAACTGGTGCTGGATGCCACTGGTCCCGTGGACAAGGTGCGCTTCATCACCATCAACGACTACGGCGGAAGGGTAGAGAACAGTGCCAGCGTTGTGGCTGGCCCCTGAGTAGCAGCTCGACGGAGTGAGCGAGTTCGCGGTTGCGATCGTTCTTAAGGAAGCCGGTGTGATTGAGAGCAGGTTGTCGTCATCAATTCGGAGGTCGATTTTCGGTGTAGCAGCGGGCAAGGAGCGAATGTTGCCGTTGTTCCTGCTTGCCGCAGGCGTTTCGCTGCCGTTGCACGTATGGGCGGCGCCAGCGCCCGCTCCTGAGCCTGGCGGCAATCTCGGCGAACAGGCGTTGCTGGCAAGCGCTGCCCCGGCCAGGCCTGCTGCTCCCGAAGTGGCGCAGTTCGACTCCAGCTTTCTTTCCGGTTCCGGCACCAAGGTCGACCTGTCGGCGTTCGCCAATGGCAATCCGATGGTGGCGGGCGACTATCGCGTGGATATCTACGTCAACGGCAGTTGGAAAGGGCGCCGCGACCTGCCATTCCGTGCCAATGGACAGGGCGAGGTAGGCGCTTGCCTGGACATCGCACTGCTTGAGGAGCTCGGTGTAGACACTGAGCAACTGCAGGCAGTTGCCGCCGACGGCACTGCGGAAAACGTGTGTTACCAGGTGCAGGAGCGCATGCCCAATGCATTCGGTATCTATGACAGCAGCAATCTGCGCTATGACCTGAGCATCCCCCAGGTCAACCTGCGCCGCGAAGCGCGCGGTTACGTGAATCCTGCGCTATGGGACCGCGGCATCAATGCCGGCTTCGTCGGTTACAGTTTCAACATGGTGGATGGGCAGACGCGTGGCGCGTTTGGTCAACGCAACCGTAGCGCCTATCTTGGCCTGAACGTGGGTCTGAATCTGGCTGGCTGGCAGCTGCGCCAGGACTCGAACCTGACCTGGAATGAAGGTGATGGCAGCCATTGGCAGCGCATCGCGACCTATGCCCAGCGAGGATTCGCGAAGGTCGGTGGAGCGCTCACCGTTGGCGAGGCCTATACCAATGGCGAGCTGTTTGATTCTGTGGGCTATCGTGGTGTCAGTCTGGCGACTGACGATCGCATGCTGCCCGATTCACTGCGTGGTTACGCGCCTGTCATACGCGGTATCGCCGAAACCAATGCACGCGTGGAGATTCGCCAGAACCAGCAGCTGATCTACTCAAGCACGGTATCGCCAGGCAACTTCGTCATCGACGATCTCTACCCAACCGGCTATGGCGGCGATCTGGAGGTCAGTGTTGTCGAGGCTGATGGTCGCACGCGATCCTTCAAGGTTCCGTTCGGCGCGGTGGCGCAGATGCTGCGCCCGGGGATGTCACGCTATGCGTTCACCGTCGGACAGGTGCGCAACGAAAACCTGCTGGATGAGCCATGGTTGGCGCAGGGCACCTACCAGCGTGGCATTGGCAATCGTCTGACCTTGTATGGCGGCGGCTTGTTGAGCGAGAACTATGGTGCGCTGCTATACGGAGCGGGTCTGGCAACGCCGGTAGGTGCATTGTCGTTCGACATGACGCACGCACGTTCGCGCATCCAGGGAGGTGAGGGCAGGTTGGGCGCGAGCACGCGGCTGAGCTATAGCAACCTGATTGGCCAGCTGGGTACCAATGTGACCCTGGCGGCATACCGGTATTCAACCCGTGGCTACTACAGTCTGCAGGATGCATTGAACCATCGTGATGCAATTTCGCGTGGCTTCGACGCGCAACGCTACGGGCGGCAACGCAGCCAGTTCCAGTTGACCTTGAATCAGCCGTTGGCCAAGGGCTGGGGGGCGCTGTATGTAACCGGATCGGTACGTGATTTCTACGATATTGCAGGTAGCAGCGTGCAGTACCAGGTGGGTTACAACAATGCTTGGCGCGCGGTGAATTTCGGCTTCTCTGCGGTACGTATCGAAGTCGGCCTGCCTGCGGTACGTGATACGCAATACCTGCTCAGCTTGAGCATGCCGTTGGGTCGGCGTGGTCGATCGATGTCGCTGAGTACAGATGTCGGCATTCGCGATAGTGGTGCGCGCAACCAAGCCGGTGGCTATGACAACAGCCGAATCGGTATCAGCGGGTCTGCCGGCGTCGACTACAACTTTGACTATGGGCTGACGTTGGCAGACAGCCGTAGCGGGAGTACCAGCGTCATGGCCACTGCGGGTTATCGTGGCCGTTACACAAGCGTCAATGGCGCCTATGGCTACTCGGATGAATTCCGCCAGTTGTCGCTGAGTGCAAGCGGCAATGTGGTTATGCATGCTGGCGGGGTTACTTTTGCACCGTATCGCGCCGACACCATGGTGTTGGTGCATGCGCCGGGAGCGGCCGATGCGCAGGTGACCAACGCTCAGGGCCTGCGTGTGGATCGTCGCGGTTACGCCGTTGTGCCGTATGTGTCGCCCTTTCGGCTCAATGCCATCACCCTTGATCCCGGCGACATGTCGCGCGATGTTGAACTTGAGTCCAGTAGCCAGTCGATTGCGCCCTATGCTGGCGCTATCAGTCTGCTGCGCTTTCAGACGCGTAGTGGCCGGGCACTGCTTATCAGCGTACGTGGCGCGGCAGGGCAGTCCCTGCCACTGGGCGCTTCGGTCAAGGACGAGCAGGGACAGCTGGTTGGTCTTGTCGGACAGGGCGGTCGTCTGTATGTACGCAGTGAGAACGACAGCGGTCGATTGCAGGTTGAATGGGGTTCGCAGACCTCGCAGCGCTGCTGGATTGACTACGAGGTGCCTGTAGATATGGATGCGAGGAAGGTCGGAATTACTTCAGTGGAGTCGGTATGTCGTTGATCGCTAAGCCACAGCAGATGTTGGTAGTTGTAATGTCTGGAATGGCGGGATTGCTGTGGGGTACCTCGGCTGAAGCGACATGCCGAATACGCTCATCAACTTTTGTTGCGCAGGATGTGAGCGTGGATATGGGCGTTGTGTCCGTTCCTCCAAACCTGGCTATTGGCGGTGTGATTGCAACGATGCGATTTCCTGTCAACGCTCAACCCAACAGTTCTTTCGTCTGCGACCTTATTGGAAGTGATTGGTCGGAGCTGCAGGTGCTGAATCGAGAGACGGTATCTACACATCTGTGGAAAAGCGATGTTCCTGGTGTTGGATTCCGTATCTCCCATGGGGCTGTCGTCTGGGGGGGCGCGTGGCCAATATCCGCTACTACAACCAGATCAGCTATTCGCCTGGTCAGGTGTTCGGCATACCTTCGACTGAGTTGGTATTTGAGCTGATAAAGATTGCGGACGTGATTGGAGCGGGGGCGATTGCACCACCAGGAATGATAACTCGGCAGTACATTGCCAGCATCGGCCCTGGTCGTCCGATCCTTACTGCAAGCATACGCGGATCGGGTGTGGTGATTGCGCCGACCACATGCAAGGTTGATGCTGGAGGTAGCAACGTTGCAGTCAACTTTGGTTCCATTTCGGCGGGGGTGTTTGCAGGTGTTGGTTCCACGGCGGACAGCCGCGACTTTTCTGTGGTGCTGGACTGCCCGGGCTCTGCCCAAGTTGGGGCACGTGTAGGCATCAGGGTAGATGCCGTACAGGATGCTTCCAATCTTCCGGGCGTATTGCCATTGACGGCAACGGTAGATGCCGCATCAGGCGTTGCGATTCAAATGGTCAGGCGCGAAGGTGCAGGGGAGCAGCCGTTGAGGTTTGCCGAGAATGTAGTGCTGGCAACGGGGCCTATGAGCGCAGGAAAACTGACATTGCCACTGAGAGCGCGGTACATCCAGACACGCGCGGGGCGGGTGACTCCAGGCAAGGCCAATGGCTTGGCGACGTTCACGATTCAATACAACTGAAGCACATTTTTTAGGCAGCCTGCGCTGCTTGGTGGTGAAGGTTTTTGCGGATGAGCCGGCTGCGCATTTTCGAAGCAGAGAGGTTGCAGCAAGGCTCCAGATACAACGGTATTGTTCGGCTTGTGATCATGTAGTGTTCGACCGGATGCGAGGATGACTTGCTCCCGCTACCTTGATCGTTTTTCAGCAGTGAACTGTTTCTGCTTCGTGTGGCTGTAAGAGAGTGATGTCGTGGGTTCTCCCCGACATCAATGATGTAGTCGATACGCCTGATTGCGTTCGATTCAATTGGCAAACGGAGGTGCTTGCCTATGTGCTTGGCTATGCCGATCAAGGTGCTGGCTGTCTGAACTGAATCACTAGCGTTCCCTACGGGGAACTGGACAGGCGTTGTGGCGTTGCGGGACGGTGTTCCTCCCGTTGCATCAGTGCTTGATTCCGTGATTTCAACATGACCTTCAACCACAGCTGACGCCACGCGTCGGATCGCACTGCAGTCAACTGCAGCCTGCGCTCGTGCGAAAAGCCTGTTGAGCATGTTTGGCCGCGCTGCATGTACAGCGGGCACGACACAGGTATGTGCGAAACAAGATCAGTCGACCTTCCGCCTGCGCGCTGCGCCAGGTGGTTGTCGCTGGTGATCTTTGCGGCCTCGCTTATCAATCGTCGGTCCGGTAGCTGTAGCGCTGCCGGCTTTCATAACGATGGAGGCTATATGTCATCGATCCATGAGTGTGCCCGCCTATTGCGGGCAGCCTTGTCTGGCGTTGTGTTGGCGTCGCTGGCGCCTGTGGCGCAAGCCGCGTGTGCGCTGAGTGCCGGCTTTTTCGTGCCGCAGGATGTGCAGATGGATATGGGGCAGCTGGTGATACTGCCTGGTTTGCCGGTGGGCGGGCTGATCAAGGAGCTGGTGGTGAACATAGATCCGCGTTCCGGCGTAGGCAGATGTACCAGGGCCAGCAGTGTCATCGGTGTCTACAACAATGCTCGGCAACAGATACTGGTGCCGGGGTTGGATAATGTCCGTGCGACCGATGTGGCGGGTATCGGCATTCGCGTCTATCGCGACTCCGGTGAGGTCAAGGCTTACTATCCGCACGTATACCCGGTGAACACCGACGGTGCGGTGGATCTTGCTGGTGGCTTCTTTCGCGTCGAATTGATCAAAACGGCGGCCGTCACCGGCTCCGGGTTGATCGCTCCCAGTGGCAGATTCACAACCTATTACTTCGATGGGGATGGGGTCGGCAAGCCCATACTGGTATCGACGTTTAGAGGGACGGGCACCACGGTGGTGAACCCAACGTGCTCGGTGCAAGCGGGCAGTCGCAATATCGTGGTCGAGTTTGGATCGGTGCCTGCCAGCACATTCACCGGCGTGGGTGCGCGTGCGATCAATCGCGATTTCGATATCCGCCTGGACTGCCAGGGTAGCAATGTCGCGCAATACCAGAGCCGTATAGGCATACGGCTGGATGCGGTGCAGGGTGCATCCAGTCTGCCGGGTGTGTTGCCCTTGAGTGCGATTGCCAACTCGGCTGCGGGCATCGGTATCGAGCTGGTACAGCGCAATGGCACTGCCGAGAAAGCGGTGCGGTTTGCCGAGAACATAGACCTCGGCGTCAGCGTAGCCGGTACCAGCACCATGAGCCTGCCGTTGCGCGCCCGTTACATCCAGACCCGGCCGGGCAGGGTGACTCCCGGTAGGGCCAACGGCACGGCGACGTTCACCATTCAATACAACTAGGACTGCATCGAGCTCGCATCGGCTGCAGTGGATGCTCGTCCGCAGCCTCCGGTGCGCATTTTCAGTGGTGGGCCCTCGCGGGCGGGAAAGCACTGCGGGTGTGTGTTGTCGGATCAAGGTTCCGGGGCGATGGCGGAGATTCTCTGCCTCGTTCTAGAATGCTGCCTTGCCATCAACGGGGGCGATGCATGGGGATGCACGTCGACACCAGCTGTATCAATTGCGATCGCATAGCCGGCGGTCCTGAGCAGAAGTACTGCCCCAACTGCGGCCAGCCGACACCGGTGCATCGCATCGATTGGCATTTCCTGAGCCATGAGTTGGAGCACAGCGTGCTGCACATGGACCGGGGCATCCTGTACTCGCTCAAGCTGCTGATGCTGCAACCCGGCCGGCTGCTTCGCGATTACATCGAGGGGCGGCGCGGCAACCAGGTCAAGCCGCTGTTGCTGATCACGATGATGTCGGCGGCCGTGGTGTTGCTGAACAAGCTGGTCAGCGGTGGCAGCCTGATGGACGGTGGCGCTTCCCAGGCCGTTGCCACGAACCAGGCGTTGCCCGTGCAACTGCAGCAGTTCATGCTGGCCTCGGGTGCGGTAGGGGAGTGGGTGAGTGGGCATTTTGCGGCTTTCACGCTGATGCTGCTGCCGATCGAGGCGCTGGTGTTCTGGTTGGTGTTCCGCCGCTTCAGCCGGTTGAATTACCCCGAATGGCTGGTGGTGACCACGCTGCTGACGGTGCAGACCTTCGTCATCTGGCTGCTGATGATTCCGCTGCACCGCTGGTTGCCCTTTGTGCAGTCGCTGGCGGGCTTGATGGGCATGATCTATGCCGCAGCGTCACTGATGCATTTCTTCGCCGCGCGTCCGTTGTGGTCCACGCTGTGGCGCACGCTGCTGGCGTTCGGCGTGTTCTCAGTGATCAGCTCCCTGCTGGTGCTGGGTGCAACGCTGGTGGTGATGTGGGTGGCGTGAGCCACCCGCATCACCGCAGCGGTCACTCCAGCGCGTACCTCAGCACGAACAGTCCGGCCACAAGCCACACCGCCGGATGCACTTCTCGCCAGCGGCCGGTACCTGCCTTCAGTGCTGCATAGGCGATGAAGCCGAAGGCCAGGCCGTTGGCGATGGAATAGGTGAAAGGCATCGCCAGCGCACACAGCGCGGCAGGAACCGATTCGGTCAGGTCATCCCACTTCACTTCCACCAGTTCGCGCAGCATCAGCCCGGCGACGAACAGCAGCGCTGGCGCGGTCGCATAGGACGGCACCATCGCCGCCAGCGGCGAAAACAGCAGTGCGGCCAGGAACAGCGCGGCAACCACCAGTGCGGTCAGGCCGGTACGGCCGCCCACCTGTACGCCGGAGGCACTTTCGGCAAAAGCGGTGGTTGAGCTGGTGCCCAGCAGTGAGCCAGCGACAATCGCGCTGCTGTCGGCCAGCAGTGCGCGGCTGAAACGCTTCTTGCCGTCTTCCAGCTTCAACAACCCGGCGCGGCCGAGTACGCCGTACAGGGTGCCGGTGGCGTCGAATACTTCCACCAGCACGAACACTAGCACCACCTGCAGCAACACCGCCAACGGCGCGCCGCCGTCGTGGTGCAGCAGACCGGGCAGGTCCAGCTGCAGGAAGGTCGGGGCCAGACTCGGTGGCAGTGAGACGATGCCTTGGTACTGCACCGAGCCGATCGCCCAGCCAATGCCGGTGACGGCGAGGATGCCGATCAGGATCGCACCGCGTACCTTGCGCGCCTCCAGGATGGCAATCAGCAGGAAGCCGGCCAAAGCCAGCAGTGGCGGCGCGGTATTGAGCGGGCCGAGCGTGAGCATGGTGTCTTCATTGGCAACGATAACGTTCGATTTCTGCAACGCGATGATGGCCAGGAACAGGCCAATGCCGGCCACGATGGCCGAGCGCAGCGAGGCGGGAATGCCGGCCACCAGCCAAGCGCGGATGCCGGTCAGCGACAGCACCCAGAACACGATGCCGGAAATGAAGACCGCTGCCAGCGCCTGCTGCCAGGGCAGGCCGGCAGCGCCCACCACGGTGAAGGCGAAGAACGCATTCAAGCCCATGCCCGGTGCCATGCCGACTGGATAGTTGGCTGCCAGCGCCATCACCGCCGAGCCGATTGCTGCTGCCAGGCAGGTCGCCACGAACACCGCGCCCGGGTCCATGCCGGTGGTGCCGAGGATTTCCGGGTTGACGAAGACGATGTAGGACATCGTCAGGAAGGTGGTGATACCGGCCAGCACCTCGGTACGGACGCTGGTGCCGTGCTGTTGTAGTTTGAAGATTCGGTCTAGCAGGGACATGGGGGAATTCCGACGAACAGGAGGAGCTGGCTGTCCCTTCTCCCGCACGCGGGAGAAGGTGCCCCGAAGGGGTGGATGAGGGGTGCTTCACCCGCTCTTCCGCTCTTCAAGCCTTTTGGGCTAATGCAAGGGCTGCCAATTTCCTGCGCAGAGCTTGCCCTCACCCCAACCCCACTCCCGCAGGCGGGGGAGGGGCTTTGAAGCGAAGAGCGCGCTGTTCGGCGCCGTCGCCAAAAGCAGACGGCCGCACTGGGCGGCCGTCTGTCGGGTATTACTTCAGTGCCTTGAAACGCAGGCGCTTGGGACCGGCATCGTCGCCGAGGCGACGCTTCTTGTCCTCTTCGTACTCGCGGTAGTTGCCCTGGAAGAACTCCACGTGCGAGTCGCCTTCGAAGGCGATGATGTGCGTGGCGATGCGGTCCAGGAACCAACGGTCATGCGAAATGACGAAGGTGTTGCCCGGGAACTCCAGCAACGCATCTTCCAGCGCACGCAGGGTTTCGATGTCCAGGTCGTTGGACGGTTCGTCGAGCAGCAGCACGTTGCCACCCTGCAGCAGGGTTTTGGCCATGTGCAGGCGGCCACGCTCACCACCGGACAGCGAGCCGACCATCTTCTGCTGGTCCTGGCCCTTGAAGTTGAAGCGGCCGATGTAGGCGCGCGACTGGATCTCGACACCGTTGATGTTGAGGATGTCCAGGCCGCCAGCGATTTCCTGGAACACATTGTGGTTGCCGGTCAGCGCGTCGCGGCTCTGGTCGACGTAGGACAGCTTGACGGTCGGGCCGACCACGATCTCGCCCGAATCCGGCTTTTCCTGGCCAGTGATCATCTTGAACAGGGTCGACTTACCGGCACCGTTCGGGCCGATGATGCCGACGATGGCACCCGGCGGGATGATCATCGACAGGTTGTCGATCAGCAGGCGCTCGCCGAACTTCTTGGAGACGTTCTTGAACTCCATCACCGAGTTGCCCAGGCGCTCGCCCGGCGGGATGAAGATTTCATTGGTCTCGTTGCGCTTCTGGTAATCAACGCTCTGCAGCTCTTCCAGGCGGGCCAGACGGGCCTTGCCCTTGGTGCGGCCACCCTTGGCGTTCTGGCGCGACCATTCCAGTTCCTTCTGGATCGCCTTCTGGCGGGCCTTTTCCTGGTTGTCTTCCTGCTTCAGGCGCTCGTCCTTCTGCTCCAACCACTGGGTGTAGTTGCCCTTCCACGGAATGCCGCGGCCGCGGTCGAGTTCCAGGATCCACTCAGCGGCGTTGTCCAGGAAGTAGCGATCATGGGTGACGGCCACCACGGTGCCGGTGTAGCGCGCCAGGAACTGCTCCAGCCATTCCACCGACTCGGCGTCCAGGTGGTTGGTCGGTTCGTCGAGCAGCAGCATGTCCGGCTTCTGCAGCAGCAGGCGGCACAGTGCCACGCGGCGCTTTTCACCACCGGACAGGTTGCCGATCACCGCGTCCCACGGCGGCAGGCGCAGGGCGTCGGCGGCCACGTCCAGTTGGTTCTCCAGCGTGTGCGCATCGCCAGCGGCCAGGATGGCTTCCAGCCGTTCCTGTTCCTTTGCCAGTGCATCGAAGTCGGCGCCTTCCTCGGCATAGGCGTCGTAGATCTTGTCCAGCGCGGCTTGGGCCTGCAGCACTTCGCCCACGCCTTCCTCGACCGCTTGACGCACGGTCTGGGCCGGGTCCAGACGCGGTTCCTGCTCCAGGTAGCCGACCTTGATGCCGGCCTGCGGGCGGGCCTCGCCCTCGAAATCGGTGTCCACGCCGGCCATGATCTTCAGCACGGTGGACTTGCCGGCGCCGTTCAGGCCCAGCAGGCCGATCTTGGCACCGGGGAAGAACGACAGCGAGATGTCCTTGATGATCTGCCGCTTGGGCGGGACCACCTTGCTGACGCGGTTCATGGTGTAGATGTATTGCGAGGACATGACGTCTCCGTAGCGCACGCCTGCGCCCGGTCCAGTGAGGACAGGGCCAAAGGCAAAAGGGAATCCCCAATTATAACCGGAACCTCGGCATGGCCGGCGGAGGCGGGTGGGGCGCTTGCTGATTTATGAATGGGAAAAGCCGTAACCGTTTCCAGCCGGAAACCGTTCAGATCAAGTGAGCATCATGGAAACCGTCAACCAACCCAGTGAGGGCCACCCATGAAGATGAACCGCTTTGTTGTCGCTGCGATGACCACCGTATTGGCGTATTGGCGTTAGGTGCCACCGCCCCGGCCTTTGCGGCGGGTGACCGCGATGACCATGACCGTGGCCGCCACGGCTGGGATGACCGTGGCAGGGGCCATGATCGCGGCCGGGGCCACGGCCATGACCGCGACGACCGTCGTGATGACCGCCGTCACTACAGCAACGGTTACCGCGAGGGCTATCGCGACGCCCGCTATAACGACCGTCGTTACAATGACCGTCGCTACTACGCACCGCCGCGCGTGGTGTACCGCCCCTATGGATTCGAGCGTGGCCATCGCTACAGCAATTACTACGGCGGTCCGGTCTATGTGGTCAACGACTACGACCGCTATCACGTGCGCCGCCCGCCCTACGGCCACCGCTGGATCCGCGATGATCGCGGCAACATGCTGATGGTGGCTATCGCCACCGGCATCATTGCTGACATCGTGTTCAATCATTGAGCCAGGCTGCGGCCGGTTCCCTGAAGGCGCCCTGCGGGGCGCCTTCTTCGTTTGCGGGCCGTGGTGTTGGTTGCAGATGGCATCGACCGCTGCCGGGCCGGGGGCTGAAGGAAGCGCTACAATCGACAGCTCCCTCGCCCCCGTACCAGGAGCTGTGATGTTCCCGCGTGAAGCCCGTATCGAGTCCTACGATCCCGAGTTGGCCAAGGCCATTGCCGATGAGTGCCAGCGTCAGGAAGACCATGTCGAGCTGATTGCCAGCGAGAACTACGCCAGCCCGATGGTGATGGAAGCGCAGGGCAGCCAGCTGACCAACAAGTACGCCGAGGGTTACCCGGGCAAGCGCTACTACGGTGGCTGCGAGTACGTGGACATCGCCGAGAAGCTGGCGCTGGACCGTCTGAAGCAGCTGTTCGGCGCCGATTACGCCAATGTGCAGCCGCACAGCGGTTCGCAGGCCAACCAGGCCGTGTACTTCGCGCTGCTGCAGCCGGGCGACACCATCCTGGGCATGAGCCTGGCCCACGGCGGCCACCTGACCCACGGTGCCAAGGTCAATGCTTCCGGCAAGATCTTCAATGCGGTCCAGTACGGCGTGAACGAAGCCGGCCTGATCGACTATGACGAAGTCGAGCGCCTGGCACTGGAGCACAAGCCGAAGATGGTGGTGGCTGGTTTCTCCGCCTATTCGCAGGTCATCGACTGGGCGCGCTTCCGCGCCATCGCCGACAAGGTGGGTGCCTACCTGTTCGTGGACATGGCGCACGTCGCCGGTCTGGTCGCTGCCGGCGTCTACCCGAACCCGATCGAACACGCGCACGTGGTCACCTCCACCACCCACAAGACCCTGCGCGGTCCGCGTGGCGGCATCATCATTGCCAAGGGCGCTGGCGAAGAGATCGAGAAGAAGCTGCAGTCGATCGTGTTCCCGGGCATCCAGGGCGGTCCGCTGATGCACGTCATCGCCGCCAAGGCCGTGGCCTTCAAGGAAGCGCTGGAGCCGGAATTCAAGGCCTACCAGCAGCAGGTGGTGAAGAACGCCCAGGCGATGGCCACCACGCTGATCGCGCGCGGCTACAAGATTGTCTCAGGTGGCACCCAGAACCACCTGATGCTGGTCGACATGATCGGCAAGGACGTGTCCGGCAAGGACGCGGAAGCCGCGCTCGGCAAGGCTCACATCACCGTCAACAAGAACTCGGTGCCGAACGACCCGCGTTCGCCGTTCGTGACCTCGGGCCTGCGCCTGGGTACCCCGGCCATCACCACCCGCGGTTACCAGGAAGCCGACTGCGTCGCGCTGGCCAACTGGATTGCCGATGTGCTCGACGCCCCGGCCGATGAAGCCGTCATCGCCCGCGTGCGTGATGCAGTCAGCGAGCAGTGCCGCAAGTACCCGGTTTATGGCTGATCGGCGTCGGGTGTCAGCGGTTCTTGACGCCCGTTCTGCCCAGAGCTGACCGCATTACCCCGGGTTGGGCGCTTGCCCCGGCCCGGGGTTTGTTGTATCTGCGTTACAGGTTTTCCACGTCGCATGCGCGGCGCCTGATGTCCAAGGCTTGAAACATGCATTGCCCGTTCTGCCAGCACACCGACACCCGCGTGATTGACTCACGCGTTTCCGAAGATGGCGCCACCATCCGTCGCCGCCGTGGTTGCGAAGCCTGTGGCGAACGTTTCAGCACGCTGGAAACCATCGAGCTCAAGCTGCCGGTCATCGTCAAGAGTGACGGCGGCCGCGAAGCCTTTGATGCGCGCAAGCTGCGGGTGGGTTTCGACCGCGCGCTGCAGAAGCGGCCGGTATCGGAAGAACGCATCGAGGCGGCGGTGCGCGCGGTGGTGCACCAGCTGCGCATGTGCGGCGAACGCGAAGTGCCGTCGATCAAGGTCGGCGGCTTCGTGATGGACGAGCTGCGCAAACTCGATCATGTCGGCTATGTGCGCTTCGCATCGGTCTACCGCAGCTTCGAGGACGTGGCCGATTTCCGCGACGAGATCGAAAAGCTCGAGCGCGATCATTCCGCCGACAACGACCAGCTGCCTTTGTTGGAAGGGGCGGGGTCGCCGGATGGCAGGACCGCGAAGTCTGCAAAGCGTTGAGCTTTGCCCGCACGGGCGGACGCGGAGACAGTGATGCATGGGCTTGGCGTGCGTCTGTCTTCTGTGGGAGCGGCGTAAGCCGCGAAGCTGATGTTGCTCAAGCTCCCGGCACCACTGTCACCCGATGATCAAGGTGCTTCGCGGCTTACGCCGCTCCCACAAGAGAGCCACTGACAGGGCTCTGGCAGCTGATTCTGATCGACTGCTCAGCGCTGTGCTCAGCTTGCGGAGACTGGCAGCGCGATGGATGCAGGCGTACCGTGTGCGCCGTTCTTTGTGCAGGTCTTGAATCCCGATGTTGTTCGTCAATCTGATTGACCGCCCCGAGCTGCTGCCGGCCTTGGCTGCCGCGCATGTGCAGGCATTCGGCAGCCTGTTGCCGGAGTGGACTGAGGCCCAGGCAGAAGCCGAGCTGCGAGCGCAGCAGCGCGACAGCATTCCCTGTTCCTGGCTGGCCGAAGATGAAAGCGGGTGGCTGGGCTCGGTCAGCCTGCTGCATGACGATCACGAGCAGATCCGTGGCTGGTCGCCCTGGTTGGCGTCGCTGTATGTCAGTCCGGCAGCGCGCGGCAAAGGGGTAGGCGCGGCGTTGGTCGCGCATTGCGTCGCACAGGCAGCGGCGCTGGCCGTGCCGGTGCTGTATCTGTATTGCGAGCCGCCGTTGGTTGCCTGGTACCGGAGTCTGGGTTGGCGCGTGCACACCGAGCTGCAGTTGGGGCCGCTGGCGATCACGGTGATGGTAGTGGACACCGGCTACCACTGAGTTGCACTGCGGCGACGACGCTGGCGTTGCTGCGCATACACTTGCCGACGTTCGCTGCCGCAACGAGCGGCGTGCTGCATTCGCAATGAGGTCCTACCGATGAGTCAGTTCTCCGCCACCGATCACCTGCTGATGGCCCGCGCGCTGCGCCTGGCCGAGCGCGCCGCCTGGACCACGCGGCCCAACCCGATGGTGGGGTGCGTCATCGCACAGGGCGATGAGGTGGTGGGCGAGGGCTGGCATCAGCGTGCTGGCGGCCCGCATGCCGAGGTGTTCGCACTGCGTCAGGCCGCTGAGCGGGCGCGTGGTGCCACCGCCTACGTCACTTTGGAGCCCTGCGCGCACTACGGGCGCACGCCGCCGTGTGCACTGGCCTTGATCGATGCCGGTGTGAGCCGGGTGGTGGCAGCGATGGCTGATCCGTTTCCGGATGTGGATGGTGGCGGTTTTGCGCTACTGCGGCAGGCCGGTATTGCCGTCGAAGTAGGTTTGATGGCGGCACAGGCGCGTGAGCTCAATCGCGGCTTCCTGTCGCGCATCGAACGTGGTCGCCCATTCGTGCGGGTGAAGCTGGCCGGTAGTCTGGACGGCCGCACGGCAATGGCAAACGGCGAGTCCAAGTGGATCACCGGCGAGGCGGCGCGCGCTGATGTGCAGCAGTGGCGCGCGCGTGCTGGCGCGATCCTGACCGGCGCGGCGACGGTGTTGGCGGATGACCCACTGTTGACCGCGCGGCCGGACAGCGGCGAGTTCCTGCCGCCGCTGCGGGTGGTGCTGGATGCCCGGCTGCGGACCTTGGCATGTGAGCGCGTGCGCGAAGGCGATGCGCCCACGTTGTATCTGCATGATCTGGCGCTGCCCGCACCGGCTATGGATGACGCCGAGTTTGCCGGTGTTCCAGTACAGGGCGATGGCCGGTTGGACCTGGCCGAAGTGATGGCGGTGCTGGCCGCGCGCGGCATCAACGAGGTCCATGTCGAGGCAGGGCCAACCCTGTGCGGCGCCTTGCTCAAGGCCGGGCTGGCCGACGAACTGCTGCTGTACATGGCGCCGCTGCTGATGGGCGATGCTGCGCGGCCACTGTTGACCGGGCTGGGCATCGATTCCATGGCGCAGACGGTGGCGCTGGAGACCCGCGACGCGCGCATGATCGGGCCGGACCTGCGGTTGCTGCTGCGCCCAGCATAAAAATATAGTGCCGAGCCAGGCTTGGCACTGCACTTTCGCCCCTCTCCTGCGTGCGGGGTGAGAAGGGCTGCTTGCGAACCAGAGGTTCGCAGCCATTCGAACGACCTTGCGTCAGCGCAAGGGCCGGGGCGCGGAGCAGGGGTCGGGGGGAGGGGCGCCTTCGCTGGTAGAGCCCCCTGCCCAGCTTGGCTAGGCACTACACAGCCCTGGCCCGTTCCACGGATGGGAAGCACTTGTTCAGCCCGGCCAAGGCCTTCCCAGGGGTGGCGCTGGTACAATTCCCGAGCCGGTACGCCGGCACTCACAAACGTCTTCAGGGCGGGGTGCAACTCCCCACCGGCGGTAGGTGCAATGCTCCAAAAGGGTGCTGCACGAGCCCGCGAGCGCTCCAGCTAGGCCCGCACATCGGTGCGGCTACCCGGTTGGAGGTCAGCAGATCCGGTCAGATGCCGGAGCCGACGGTCATAGTCCGGATGAAAGAAGACGGTGTTTCGGGCCCTTCGCGGGGTCCGTGCGCCTGTTTGCCTTGCGGCGTTTTTCGCTCACATATCGCGGAGAACGTTAGTGTTTACTGGAATCATCGAAGGCGTCGGTCGTCTGGCCGCACGCGAACCCATCGGCGGCGATGTCCGCTTCACCTTCAATGTCGGCAGCCTGCCGTTCGAACAGGTGCAGATGGGCGAAAGCATCGCCGTCAACGGCGTCTGCCTTACCGTCATCGACTTCGACGGCAGCAGCTTCAAGGCCGATGCCTCAACCGAAACACTGGCCCTGACCACGCTTGGTGGCCTGGCCGAAGGTGCCGTGATCAATCTTGAGCGCGCCATGCGCCCGACTGACCGCTTGGGCGGCCACCTAGTCAGCGGCCACGTCGATGGCCTCGGCAAGGTGCTTTCCATCCACGAGGATGCACGTGCGCTGCGCTGGCGCTTTGCCGCGCCCAAGGCGCTGCTCAAGTACATCGCCAAGAAAGGTTCGATCTGCCTGGATGGCGTCAGCCTTACCGTCAACGAAGCCGATGACGAGGGCTTCGAGGTCGCGCTGATCCCACACACCGTCGCCAACACCGCGTTCTCCGCCACCGGCGTGGGCAGTGCGGTGAATCTGGAAATCGATCTGGTCGCCCGCTATGTCGAGCGCCTGCTGGGCCAAGGAGCCGCACAATGAATTTCGCCCCCGTTCCCGAACTGCTGGAAGAGATCCGCGCCGGTCGCATGGTGGTCATCGTCGATGACGAGGACCGCGAGAACGAAGGCGACCTGATCATGGCTGCCGAGCTGGTCAAGCCGTCGGACATCAACTTCATGGTCACCCACGGCCGCGGCCTGGTCTGCCTGCCGCTGACCCGTACGCGCGCAGCTGACCTCGGTCTGGCGCCGATGGTGCAGGCCAATACTGCGCAGTTCCAGACCAACTTCACGGTCAGCATCGAAGCCGCCGAAGGCGTCACCACCGGCATCTCCGCACATGATCGGGCCCACACCATCCGCACCGCGGTGAAGGCCAATGCCAAGCCGTCCGACCTGCACCAGCCGGGCCACATTTTCCCGCTGATCGCCCAGCCGGGCGGCGTGCTGACCCGTGCCGGCCACACCGAAGCCGGTGTCGACCTGGCCATGCTGGCCGGGCTGGAACCGGCTGGCGTGCTGGTGGAAATCCTCAACCCCGACGGCAGCATGGCGCGTCGCCCGGAGCTGGAGGTGTTCGCCCGCGAACACGGCCTGAAGATGGGCTCGATCGCCGACCTGATTGCCTACCGCCTGGCCACCGAGCACACCGTCGAGCGCGTGGACGAGCGCGATATCGACACCGAATTCGGCGCTTTCAAGCTGGTCACCTACCGCGACCGCATCGCCAATGACCTGCATTTCGCGCTGGTCCGCGGTACCCCGGACAAGGACACCCCGACGCTGGTCCGCGTGCAGGTGGAAAACCCACTGGCTGACCTGCTGCATTGGCGCCGGGATGACTTTGGCGTGGCCAATACCGATGCGCTGCGGGCGATCGACGCCGCCGGCAGCGGGGTAATGGTGGTGCTGTCGGCGCCGCGCGACACCAATTCATTGTTGGCGCGCCTGCGCCAGCAGCCGGTGCCGGTTACCCCGGGCAAGGACAAGGACGTGGGTCAATGGCGCCGCAACGGTGCCGGCGCACAGATCCTGTCGGACCTGGGGCTGGGCAAGCTGCGTGTGCTCGGCACCCCGCGCCGGCAGATCGGCCTGGCCGGTTACGGGCTGGAAATCGTCGAAACCGTGCAGCCCTGAGGCTGCAGCGGGCGGGCTTCATACGCTTCCTGCGCAGTCACCGCTGCTTCCGCCTCCCTGCCTGGGGAGCGCGGGGTAGTGCCGGTGTACGGGCTCGTTCCTGCAAGCCGCTGCCCTTCCGCAGCCTTCGTGCCGCTCCGGTAAAGCCCGCGCACGGTAAACTTACCCACCTTTTGGAGTCCTGCCCCCCCTATGAGCCACTACGAAGGCTATCTCCTCCCGCCGGATTCGGCCCGTTTCGCCATCGTTGCCAGCATGTGGAATCCGCGTATCACCGACACACTTGTCATCGGTGCCCGCGAATTCCTGGCCGGAAGCGGCGTCAGTGAGGAGGCCATCGATGTGGTGCGTGTGCCGGGCGCCTGGGAAATCCCGCTGGTCGCGGCGCGTCTGGCTGCGGCGGGGCATCACGCTGCAATCATCGCCCTGGGTTGCGTGATCCGTGGTGATACCCGCCACTACGAGCACGTTTCCGATTGCTGCGCCGAGGGCCTGATGCGCGCGCAACTGGATTTCGGCGTGCCGGTACTCAATGGCGTGCTGGCGGTGGAGCGGGAAGAG
Source organism: Stenotrophomonas sp. STEN022 (assembly GCF_056760155.1). NCBI lineage: Bacteria > Pseudomonadati > Pseudomonadota > Gammaproteobacteria > Lysobacterales > Lysobacteraceae > Stenotrophomonas > Stenotrophomonas sp. STEN022. The sequence continues at coordinate 2,932 of NZ_JBRREG010000007.1, read as the reverse complement.
GATGCCGATGCGCGCGCGGGCGGCAGCCATGGCAACAAGGGTACGGAGGCCGCGAAGGCGGCCTTGGAAATGGTCAACCTTCTGGAGAAGTTGCCGTGAGCAACAAGAACAACGGCAAGCCTGCCGGAAAACCCGTCCGCCGCGACGGCATCGACCCGGTGCTGCGTTCGCGCGCGCGCCGCCGTGCCCTGCAGGCCATCTACGCCTGGCAGATCTCCGGCGGCAACGCCGAGTCGCTGCTGGCCCAGTTTGCCCATGAGCAGGCCCACGAAATCGCCGACCTGGCGTATTTCGAAAGCCTGCTGCGTGGTGTGCTCGACAACCGCCGTGACCTGGACGAGGCGCTTGCCCCGTTTGTCGACCGTGCGGTCGAGGAAGTGGATGCCATCGAGCGTGCGGTGCTGCGCGTGGCCGCCTACGAGCTGCGTTACCGCCAGGACGTGCCGTACCGCGTGGTGATCAACGAAGCCATCGAAACCGCCAAGCGTTTTGGTTCCGAGCACGGTCATACCTACGTCAATGGCGTGCTCGACCGCGCCGCCGTGGAGTGGCGCAAGACCGAGTCCAGCCAGTAAGCGCTGGCGGCGTGATCGCCGCACTTGGGGTTTGCCACAACGCCGGGCCGATATCATCGGTGCCGGCGTTGTTGTTTTTGAGGGAGCGCAGTGATGAGTCTTGACGAGTTTGGCCTGATCGAACGCATCCGCCGGCGCACCGGCGCACGTGCGGACATCGTGTTGGGGATCGGTGATGACGCCGCGCTGTTGCAACCGGCGGCCGGCCAGCAACTGGTGGTGACCACCGATACGCTCAACGTTGGCGTGCACTTTCCGGCGGAAACGCCGCCAGCCGATATCGGTTGGAAGGCTTTGGCGGTGAACCTGTCCGATCTGGCCGCCATGGGCGCGCAACCGGCCTGGTGCAGTCTGTCGCTGTCACTGCCCGATGCCGACCCGGACTGGGTTGATCAATTCGCTGAAGGTTTCTTCCAGCTGGCAGATCTGCATGGCATCGCCTTGATCGGTGGTGACACCACGCGCGGCCCACTGTCGATCTCGATCACCGCGATGGGCCAGGTAGCAGCGGGGCAGGCATTGCGCCGGGATGGTGCGCAGCTTGGTGATGACATCTGGGTCAGTGGCGTGCCGGGTGAAGCGGGTCTGGCCTTGGCGTTGTGGCAGCAGCAGAGGCTGGAGGTAGGCCGGATTGCAGGCGATGCGCCAATGGAGCAACTGCGCCAGCGCCTGGCGCGGCCAACACCGCGGGTTGAATTGGGCCGCGCGCTGCAAGGTATAGCGACCGCTGCGGTGGATGTATCCGATGGTCTGCTCGCAGATCTGGGCCATATCTGCGCGCGCAGTGGAGTTGCTGCCGATGTGCTTGAAAACGCATTGCCGAGCTCATCGGCGGCTGTGCAGGCGGGGCTGTCCGGGGCGTTCAATGCGTTGCGTGCCAGCGCGGGTGACGACTATGAGTTGTGCTTCACCGCACCGCCTGAGCAGCGACAGGCGGTGCACGAAACCATGGCATCCGTAGCAGTTCCGCTTACCCGTATTGGCTATATTCGAGCCGGGACAGGGGTGCAGGTGATCAACCAGGAGGGTGCTGTGCTGGTGGCATCAAGGCAAGGCTACAACCACTTTTCAGGCCGCGGGGAGTAAGGAGGAGCCCTGCAAGCAGTAAGACGGATTTCTGTGTTCACGCGACGTCCACGTATTCATAATTTACCATCTCGTTCGTGATGGAAGTCGCGGTTTGATGCAATCGAGAGTCTGCATCCGGCGACGGCAAACAGGGGGAAGTAGTCGTGGAAACAGCAACGTTGGAAAAAGTGAGGGCGAAGATGAGTGATGTAGGTACGCCCTCGGTCACGGTGGACAGCCGTGCCCTGGAAACAGCACTCGATACCGTCATTGAACGCAACGTTGGCATTTCCATGCTGCTGGTCTCGACGGCCGATGGCCGTGCGATCGCTCACCGTTCGTTGAACAAGCTCGATCCACGGCGCTTGTCGGCGATGAGCAACTCCTTCCTGACGCTTGGGGAAACCTTGTCGCGCGAGCTCGGCCTGACGGCGGCCGACTACGTGACCATGTCCACCTCACAGGGCAGCATGGTGCTGGTACGCGTTGCTGCGGACCGGCCCTATACGCTGGCCGCGCTCGGCCATGCCGATACCTCCCTTGCCATCCTGCTGTATGCCGCTCGCGATGCTGCGGCGCGGATCAAGGTGTTGCTGTAACTCTCTTGTTGTAAATCAGCGGTGCTGCAGCTTGCCTGGCATGCCAGGGAGGCAGCGCGGGTGAACGGGTTCGAGTACGAAAATCTGATGCGATGCCGGTGCTGCATAGCGGCCTGGTCGCATTCAACACTTAGACAACAATCGATCAGGAACGGAGAAAAACATGGCTGGGAACGTCAAGCTGGACAAGTTGAATGAAATCGCTGGTTTCGTCGGTGCTGCGCTGGTCGACAGCGACAGTGGCATGGCCTTGGGCATGCTCGGCGGTGGCCCGATCAATCTGGAAGTTGCTGCTGCCGGCAACACCGAAGTGGTGCGTGCCAAGCGCCGAGTTGCTGCCTCGCTCGGCATCACCGATGCGATCGAAGACATCCTGATCACCCTGACCAAGCAGTACCACCTGATCCGTCCGCTGGAAAGCAATGCGGACCTGTTCCTGTACGTGGTGCTGGACCGTTCGCGTGCCAACCTTGCGCTGGCCCGCCATGAGCTGAAGTCGTTCGAACAGACGCTCGATTTCAAGTGATGCAATGACGTGGGGGGGGGGGGGGGGGGGGGCGCCGCCCCCCGCGGGGGGGGGCCCGGGGGGGGGGGGGGGGGGGGGGCGGGGGGGGGGGGGGGGGGGTGGTGAACGGGGGGGGTGGGGGGGGGGGGGGGGAGAGGGGGCCCCCGGGGGGGCGGCGCGGCCGG